>NZ_JANSJI010000156.1:0-5547 GCF_047462475.1 Synechococcus sp. H55.11 | reverse complement strand
CCGCGTTTACTCTAGCTCAGATGGGGATCAAGTCGGGGCGGGGCTGGGATCCCAGCAGCTTTCTCAGCAACGAAGCTACAAAAAGCCCCATTTTGAACCAGAGCGTTGTCTTCCTCGGCTCTTATCCTCGATGATGGGCTGTGGCCGCTACCCCCCCCCCACCATGGATGAGCCGATCCCGCTGCTGGATTTGACGTTGCAATACCGCGCTCTGGCTGCCGACCTGCTGCCTCAGGTGGAAGCGTTGCTGGCCTCGGGGCAGTACATCGGCGGCGGGGCGGTGCGACGCTTTGAGGAGCTCTTCTCCCAGTTTTTGGGCGGCGGGGATCTGGAGACTGTCGGCTGCAATTCCGGCACCGATGCTCTGGTGCTGGCTCTGCGGGCTTTGGGCATCCAAGCGGGCGATGAGGTCATCACCACTGCCTTTAGCTTTTTTGCCTCTGCCGAGGCCATCGACTTGGTGGGGGCGCGTCCGGTGTTTGTGGATGTGGATCCCTGTACTTTCAACCTGGATCCGCAGCTTCTGGAAAAGAGCATCTCCCCCTGCACCAGGGCGGTGGTGGTGGTGCATCTGTTCGGTCAGGCGGCCAACCTGACCGAGATTGTGGCCATTGCCCGCCGACATGGGCTGGCGGTGATAGAAGATTGCGCCCAGGCGGTGGGAGCTTGTTGGGGGGGCAGGCCGGTGGGCACCTGGGGCGATCTCGGCTGCTTCAGCTTTTTTCCCACCAAGAACTTGGGGGCAGCAGGGGATGGGGGGGCGGTGGTGACCCGGGATGCCCACTTGGCTCGCCAGGTGCGCATCCTCAAAGAACACGGCCAGACCCATCAATACCAGCACGAGTATATTGGCCTCAACAGCCGTCTGGATGCGCTGCAGGCGGTGATCCTGTCGGTTAAGTTGTCCCACCTGCGGGAGTGGAACTGGCGGCGACAGGGGATTGCCGAGTCCTATCACCGCCTGTTGCACGGGATCCCTGGCCTCATCCTGCCCCAGGTGGCGGTGGGGGGCAACTCGGTGTGGCACCAGTACACGGTGCGGGTGCCTGGCTCCCACCCAACTGACTCACGGCGGCGCGATGCTGTGCAACGGCAGTTGCAGGAGCGGGGCATTGCCAGCCGCGTTTACTACCCCATCCCTCTGCATCTGCAGCCGGTGTACCGCAAAAAGTTGGGGTACAAACCTGGGGATTTGCCCAATGCCGAACTCTGTGCCGCTCAAGTGTTGTCCCTGCCCTGTTTTCCTGAATTAACTCTCCGGCAGCAGGAGCGGGTGGCTGCAGCCATTGCCGAAATCTTGTCAGAAGAACCCTAGCGGCGCCGAACGCTGAGGAGGGAGCTCAGGTGTTATTGAAGCTCAGCCGAAGACTACCTCAACTATTTCCGTTATTTCAATGGTCTCCCCGACCAGGAGCTGTTTCTGCAAAGCTGCCATCGAAACAGCGCGTTCGTTTTCTGCGCCGCTTCCGCTTTACCCGCATCGGGGGTCGGTTTGTTGGGATCACCCTCTTGGTGAGTATTGCCGCCTTCAACACCGGCAACAATCCCCTATACCTGGTGCTGGGGATGCTGCTCAGCCTCATTCTCCTCAGCGGCCTCCTCTCCGACCTCACCCTCAAAGATCTAGAGGTGAGCCGGCAGTTGCCCAGCCGCATCTTTGCCGGCCAGCCGGTCTTGGTGGGGCTGACGCTGGTCAATCGCAAGCGACGCCTGCCCAGTTTTTCGCTGCAGGTGAGCGAACGCATCGAGGGGCTGAAGCGGGCAGATTGGCCTTCCAGCTATGTTTTGCGCCTGGATCCGGGCGCCAAGCTGGATACTTTCTATCAACACACCTTTTCAAGGCGAGGGGTGTGGCGGCTGCAGGGTTTTGAGATTGCCACCAGCTTTCCCTTTGAACTCTTCCGCAAGGCGGTGGAAATCGAGGACCCGCAGACGGTGATCGTGTTTCCTCGGCCTGCCCCTGTCCAAAACCTGGTGCTGTGGGAACAATTGAGCGGCGGCAGCCAGTTGCGCCCTCAGGCCGGCCAGGAGGGGGACTACCTTAGCCTGCGGCCCTATCGTCCCCAAGATGATGTGCGCTCGGTGCACTGGAAGATCTCCGCCAAACGGGATCAACTGGTTGTGCGGGAGCTGGAGCGCCCCCGTTCCCAGGCCATCGTCCTCTGCTTTGAAAATCGCTGGCAGCCGCGGGGAGAAAGCCCTGAAGCCCATCGCAACAAGCTGGAGCGAGCCGTAGAGCGCTGTGCCGGGATCCTCTCCTATTTGATTCGGGAAGGCCACCCGGTGGCGCTGGCCACCTTGCAGGAGCGGACTGCTTTTGGGGCGGATCTGGCCCACCAAGACCGGCTGTTAACTCTGTTGGCCCAACTAACCTTTGTCGGGGATCCCCAACTCAACTCTCAACTGAAAAGAGAGCCTGATCCCTCTGTCGGGTTTAACCTCACCCCCCACGATCGCTGTGTGCTGCTGGCCCATCCCGACCAGGATGGAAAATCTGCCCCGGGCTATCTCATCCACACAGGATTGCTATTGCAATTTATCCCAATCGAGTGAACTTCAGACCTATTTTGATAGCGGGATCCGTCGAGAGGCGTTTGGTAAAGCTTGAGCCGCGGATCCCTTTAAAGCTTTAGGTTGAACCGCTGGAAAAGTGTTGGTTCACTGCTCCAGCTTTTGGCGCAATTCTGGAATGGCCCGTCGCATTTTCCGATAGCCTTCTCGAATAATGGCATCTGCCTGGTGGAAATCGAAGATGCTGTATTGGCTGAGCTTAGGTTGTAACAGTAAGTCCGGTGGATGTTCGGCCAAAATGCTGTGGGTTACCATTTGCTCCATGATGTTCAAAGTTCTGCCGATAATGTCAAAAATGTTGGGGCCAGAAGGCTCGTCTGGAAACCATTGACTAATTTTTTCCTGGATCGCTTGTTGTAGAGATTGGTACCGTTTGCGGATGCGGGTGATGAAGCTGGTTTCCTCCTCGATCACCTCTCCTTCGACATTGAAGCGCCGGCGTCTTTGAAAAGTTTCTTCTACCTCCGTTTCCTCTACCTCCGGCTCCACATCCGCAGGATCCACGTGGTTGAGGTTGACCGCCAAGACAACCTCGGCGCCCATTTCCCGCACCACCCGTACCGGCACCGGGTTGACAATGCCCCCATCGCTGAGGTAGCGACCTTCGTGCTGAAAAGGAGTGAAAATGCCGGGGATGGAGATGCTGGCCCGCACCGCATCGGCCATTTTGCCGGACCGCAACAGCACCTCTTGGCCTGTAATCAAATCTGTAGCCACGCAACAAAAAGGGATCCCGGCCTCTTCAATGCACAGCTCTTGCAAATGTTCCGTCAGTAGCTCGTAGATTTTGTTGCCCTCCAGAAGGCCACAGGTGGGAAAGACTACATCAAATAAAGACAGGATCATCTTCCAGTTGAGCTCCCGCACAAAGTCCTCTAGCTCATCCAGTTCACCTGCGGCGTAAATGGCTCCGACGAAGGCGCCGATGCTCGTCCCGGCAATGTAATCGATCGGGATCCCGGCCTGTTCTAGCGCCCGGATCACGCCAATATGGGCCCATCCCCTCGCTCCGCCACTGCCCAGTGCCAAGCCCAGTTTTTTGCCCATGGTCGCTTGTTCAAAAAAAGCCCAAAAGATTCTAGTAATTCTAAACTTTTAGGTGCCTGCCCTTTGCCGCAGATCAGGCGGCAAATAGCTGCGTTCTCCCAAACTTTCCAGCAGGGGCCCATAGCGGTCGAACTTGACCACGCTGACCGAGGCAGCCAAAACCTCGATACGATCCCGGTAGCGGCCCAGGTCAATGCCCAGCAGGCTGCAGAGAAGAATCCGAATGGTGGCCTTGTGGGAGACGATCAAGACGTTGCCATCCGACCATTTTGCTTCGATCTCCGCCACAACCGGCAGGGCGCGGTTGGCAATTTGCACGGCGGTTTCGCCGCCTGGAGGAGCGTTCCAGGCCGGCTCGGTCATCCAGCGCCAGTAGGTTTCGGGATGGGCTTCGCGGGCCTCGGCGTGGGTTTTGCCCTCCCACTCACCGTAGTGGATTTCCCTCAAGCCCTCTCGAATCTGCATCTCCAACCCCGTCTTCTCTGCCAGCGGCCTGAGAGTAGCCAAGGTGCGCCGCATCGGGCTGACGTAGAGGGCCTGCCAAGGGATCCCGGCATAGGCGGCGGCAAAAGCTTCTGCCATCTGCTGGCCTTCGGGGGTGAGGTCGGGATCGAGGGCGCCACAAAAGCTGCCGGAACGGCTGTAGGGGGTTTCCCCGTGTCTGAGTAGGTACAGTCTGAGGCTCATAGGAGAAGATTCCAGGGGAGTTAAACTCCGCTACTCTAGCTCCCCAACTTTAAGATCCCTTTATCCCCCCTCGGGGCGGTGGTTGGTGGTGGGGATGTAGATGCGGCTGCCGGCCCACTGCAGCTTTTCTCGCAAGGTGCGGAAGTAGGAGAGGTCTTTTTCTAGGATCATCAGCTTGGCCGGCAGGGGAGCCCGTTGAATTTGCACCCACTGGCCGGGGTTGACCGATTGAGCCAAGACACCATCAGTCCAGAGGCGGGTCAGCCCTTCCGGATCGGCAAGGGGCCAGATCTCCACCGTGGCCGTGCCGCTGATAACAATGGGCCGGCTGGACAAGCTGAGGGGACAAATGGGAGTGATGATGATGGCCTCAAAGGTAGGTTCCAGGATGGGGCCGTTGGCTGCCAAGGTGTAGCAGGTGGATCCCGTCGGCGTGGCCACCAGCACGCCATCTCCGTGGTACTGATCCAAAATCTCGCCATTGACTTCGATTTCCATGATGGCGGCGGGCAGGCGTTCCCGGTTGATGGGCTTGAGGCACATTTCGTTGAGGGCGTAGTAGACTTCGCTGACCGGGTGGCCCTGCCGCTTGCCCTCCCCAGGGATAGCTCCCTGCCCCAATTGCGCTTGCTCCCAAATCTGGGCCTGCAACATCATGCGGGCTTGCAGAACAAAGTCTCCCGCCTGGATGCGATCCCAGGGATCCTGGTGCAGCACCCGCTCCGACTGGGCCAAAAACCCCAGCCTGCCCCCCGACTGAATGGGCAAAATCGGGATCCCGTGCGGGGCCAGGTGGCGGGCTGCCGCCAACACCGACCCATCTCCCCCCAGCACCACCACCAGATCGATGGGATCCGAAGTGGCCTCCAAAAAGACCGGGTAGGGGTTGTGGTGCAAGCCGGTGGGAGCGGTCAGCACCGTAACGCCGCGCCGACGCAATTGCTCCGCACACAATTGACAGGCGGCTTTGCTCTCCCGATCCCCCTCCTTGTAGGCGATCACCACCAAGCCCAAGTCCATAAGCCCTCGCCCAGAGATCCCTTCCGATCATCCCTCTTGGGGCTGAAGGTTGCCCAGAAGGCCTCATTTCCCCAAGCATTCCCTTTCACTTTTTTCACATTTACTGGGGATCCTTAAAAAAATCTCTAAATAGTCATTCCAAATAGCAGTAAAAAACGGCTCGTCGCGTCGTTATTGCTAGGCAGCGCTGCCGCAAACGCGCCGCTCCAACTCCCCTCTCCC
>NZ_JANSJI010000155.1:0-1310 GCF_047462475.1 Synechococcus sp. H55.11 | reverse complement strand
GCTCAGCCCTCGCGCCACGGATCCCAGTTCTCATGAAATTTGCCTTCCAGAATGGCCTGGCGCATTCTTTGGGTGTAGCGCACGAGCTCCGTGATGTTGTGGATGGAAAGCAGAGTGTAGCCCAGGATCTCTTGGGCGCGGATGAGGTGGCACAAATAGGCGCGGCTGAAGTGGCGGCAGGTGTAGCAAGGGCACTCAGGATCGATGGGATCCAGGCTGCGGCGGTGTTCGGCATTCTTGATGTTCCAGCGTTGGCCGCGGCTGATCACGGTGCCGTGGCGGGCATAGCGCGTGGGAATGACACAGTCAAACAAGTCCATGCCGGCAGCCACTGCCGCCCGCATCTCGGCATAGGTGCCCACCCCCATGAGATAGCGGGGGCGATCGGCTGGCAAGAGGGGGGCTGTTTGTCGCACCACCGCGTGCATTAGCTCCACCGGCTCTCCTACGCTGACGCCGCCGATGGCATAGCCGGGTAGATCCAGCCGACAGACTTCTTCCGCTGCCTGCCGACGCAGCTCCGGGTAAACCCCCCCCTGAACAATGCCAAACAAAGCCTGATCGGAGCGGCGGTGGGCTTCCACGCAGCGCTTCAGCCATTGAGTAGTCCGCCGCACCGCTGCCGCCACCGCCTCAGGGCTGGCAGGATAGGGCGGACACTCGTCAAAGGCCATAATGATGTCTGCCCCCAAAGCATTTTGGATCTGGATGGACAGCTCTGGAGTGAAATGGATAATACGGCCATCGCGGGGCGAGCGAAACGTTACCCCTTCCTCGTCGATTTGGCGGATGGCGCTGAGGCTAAAAACTTGGAAGCCGCCTGAATCCGTGAGGATGGGGCCTGGCCAGCCCATGAAGCGGTGCAGGCCCCCCGCCGCTTGAATGATCTCTTCGCCGGGCTGTAGGTGCAGGTGATAGGTGTTGCTGAGGATAATGTGGGCGCCGGTTTCCTTGAGTTGAGCAGGCGTGAGGGTTTTCACATTGGCCAGCGTTCCCACCGGCATAAAGCAGGGGGTTGGGATCTCGCCGTGGGGGGTAGTGAAATAGCCGGCCCGCGCCTGCGTGTTGGGGCAGGTGCCCTCGCAAACAAAAGTAAAAGCCGCCAAGGTTAGCGCTCTGGATCCACTGCCTGCGCAGCCGAGCTTAGCATAAGAGTCGGATCCCCTTCTAAAGTCCCCCAGCCCTTGACAGGGATCCCCTTTCTTGGGCATTCTTATAGATCGCCGCGGAACTGGCGGAATGGTAGACGCGCTAGATTCAGGTTCTAGTGGCAGCAATGCCATCGGGGTTCAAGTCCCCGGTTCCGCATT
>NZ_JANSJI010000154.1:0-1311 GCF_047462475.1 Synechococcus sp. H55.11 | reverse complement strand
TTGTCGGCCTCGCGGCTTTCGGCCAACTCCGCTGCCGGGGCGCTCAAGATCTTCAGCTCGCTCAAGGCGGGGAAACCTTTTGGCGGCGTCACACCCTGCCGCAGCGGCATGTAGCCCATCTCAGCAGCGACCTCCTGCCCCTTCTGAGACAGCAAGAAGTCCACAAAAGCCTGGGCAGCTTCCAGGTTGGGCGTTCCTTTTACAATTCCCACCGGCTCGGTAATCACCGGCACGCCCTCCTTGGGATAAACCACCTCCACCGGGGATCCCTCGTTGCGGCTGCGAATGGCAAGAAAGTCCACCACCATGCCGTAGCTTTGTTCGCCACCGGCGACGTTGCGGGCGACAGCGCCATTGCCCTGCACCAGCACAGTTTTGTTCTTTTTCAGCGCTTCGTACCACTCCCAGCCCAGGCCGGGGGTACGGGTGATCACCCCCAAATTGTAGGCGGCAGCACCCGAATAGGTGGGGCTGGGCATCACCAGCTGGCCTTCCGGAACCTGGGCTAGGGCTGCCCAGCTATCGACAGGCTGGGCTTTGGCCGTGTTGTAAACGATCACCGTGGCCAGGATCTTGGTGCCGAAGTAGCGGCAGTCTGGATCGTAGTAGGTGGCGGCGATGGCCTTGGCTTCAGGGCTGCAGTAGGACTCCAGCAAATTGCGGGATTTCAGCAACTCAAAAGTAGGCGCATCGGCCACCAGCAACACATCGGCTTGGGAACTGCCCTTTTCTGCTTCCAGCAAAAAGCGGCTGATCACCTCCTCGGTGCCGGAGCGAAAGATCTCCACGGAAACTTCTGGATAAACTTCTCGAAACGCAGCCACGGTTTTCTGAGCGTCTGCATCGGGTTGGGAAGTGTACAAGCGCAATGTCCCGGAAGGCTTGGCCCAGGCTGGGTTCAGGGATCCCCACGCAAAAGGCTGGGCAAAAGCCACGCTGCAAAGCACCGCCAACAGAGATAGAGGACGCACGGCGATTCTCCTAACCACTCCGAAATTGGGTCTTGTGTTCACTCTCACTTTACTACCGATCTGGCACATCGGATTTTCCCTTATTTCCGGGGTGGAGTACAGCTCAGAATATCTATACCTCAACAACAATGATCCAAAAGTTATCTGCAAGTTATTTTGGGATTAAGCTTTGATTAACAAAAAGTTGCCGGTCAGATTGTGGGAGGAAGGAGCGCATTTTGGTTCAACAGCTATGCTGTCTTTATACTTCGGCCGCAGGGATCTGAAAGCAGCTTCTTCATCCAACTCCTCATCGAGAAGCTCAACCAAGACAACCAGCTTCCGACTTCACCCGCCGTCC
>NZ_JANSJI010000152.1:0-5631 GCF_047462475.1 Synechococcus sp. H55.11 | reverse complement strand
CCCGCCAACGATGACAATGTCGTGCTCCAGCATGAATGGATGTGGGCAAACCCTCACAACGGAGAACCACCGCAGGCAAGATGGCGTCTTCCCATTATGCCTGCCCCCATGGCAGCAGCAACCGAACGTGGCTCATTCGCACCGGCAGTGCGGTTCCCGGCAATAGCCCTTTCTGGGGAACCCATCCAACAGGCTTGTCTGGATAGGATAGAAGCTGGAGCCTG
This sequence comes from Synechococcus sp. H55.11, assembly GCF_047462475.1. Taxonomy (NCBI): domain Bacteria; kingdom Bacillati; phylum Cyanobacteriota; class Cyanophyceae; order Synechococcales; family Synechococcaceae; genus Synechococcus; species Synechococcus sp. H55.11. The sequence continues at coordinate 5,407 of NZ_JANSJI010000152.1, read as the reverse complement.
CCCTTGATTTGGCTCTGAAGTTTGCTCTGGGCAACCGGTGCTCCTACGGTCAGCGCCTGGAAATACCGTTGACCTCAGCCCGGCAGGCAGCCCTAAACGGTTAACGTCAAGATTGAGTGCGGAGGATGGCTATGCGCATTGCTCAGATTGCCCCTTTGCATGAGAGCGTGCCCCCCAAGCTCTACGGCGGCACCGAGCGAGTGGTGTCCTGGCTAACCGAAGAGCTGGTGCGGCGCGGGCACGAGGTGACCCTATTTGCCAGCGGCGACTCCCAAACCCAAGCTCGCCTGATCCCTTTTCGGGAGCGGGCTTTGCGCTTGGATCCCACGGCCATCGACACGGTGGCGCCCCACATCCTGATGGTGGAGAAAGCCTTTCAGATGGCCGATGAGTTTGACATCATCCACGGCCACATTGACTACTACCCCTACGCCCTGGCCCGCCGCCATCCCCAAGTTTCTTTTTTGGCCACCCTGCACGGGCGATTGGATATTCCCGAGCTGCAGCCTCTCTACACCGAGTTTCAGGACATCCCGGTGGTCTCCATCTCCAATGCCCAGCGGCGGCCCCTGCCCCAGGCGCGCTGGGTGGGGACGGTCTATCATGGTTTGCCCCTGAATCTGCACCGTTTCTATCCAGAAAAGGGAGATTACCTGGCTTTTCTGGGCCGGGTCTCGCCGGAGAAAGGGCTGGACACGGCCATCGAAATTGCCGCGCGGGCGGGGATGCCGCTGAAAGCTGCTATCAAGATTGACGCCGTGGATCGCCAGTACTACGAGTTAGAGATTAAGCCTTTGGCCAGCCGCCACCCCAATGTGGAGATCGTGGGGGAAATCACCGAACAGGAGAAGAGCGAGTTCTTGGGCAAGGCCTATGCGGTGCTGTTTCCCATCCGCTGGCCGGAACCCTTTGGGCTGGTGATGATCGAAGCGATGGCCTGTGGCACGCCGGTGATTGCCACTCGCTTTGGCTCGGTGCCAGAAGTGATGGCCGACCGCCGCTCCGGCTTTATTGTGGACTCGGTGGAGGAGGCAGTGGAGGCAGTAGAAAAGGTGGGATCCCTTGACCGAGCTGGGGTGCGGCAGGTGTTTGAGGAGCGGTTTAGCGTTGAGAGGATGGTGTCGGAGTACGAGGCTCTTTACAACCAATTGGTGAACGAACGGCAGGAGCGCTCGAAGAAAGCCACCCCCGGCCTGTCAACCCTGCCTAGGTAAAGCTGGGGCTATCTGGGGGGCTACTGTTTTGCTCCTTTGGTTGGGTGGGAAGACGCAGATGGCCGAAGACATCATCCAGATTCAGGATCAGTACTACATCCGCGCCAGCGCTTCCATGGTGGAGGCGCGTCCCCATGTCCTCAAGCAGGACAACTGCTTTGCTATTTTTGACCGCTTGGGCAACATGCGCCCCCTAGGCATCCGGGATCACGGCCTGTTTCGCGACGATACCCGCTTCTTGTCACGGCTGGTCTTGGATTTGCAGGGGAAGCAGTTTTTGCTGCTCAGCTCAGAGGTGCGGGAAGACAAGGATATTCTGGCGGTGGATCTGACCAACCCCGAGTTCACCACCTCGAAGGGGCAGTTTATCGGTCAAGATACTCTGCATGTTCTGCGGACTACTTTTTTGTGGAACAACGTGGCCTACGAGCGGATTCGCATCCACAACTACGGCTCGGAGCCGTTTCGGGTGCCGCTTACCCTGCGCTTTGAGGCCGATTTTGCCGATATGTTTGAGATTCGCGGCATCCGGCGGACAAAGCGGGGACAACTGCTGCCAGCCCAGGTGAGCTCAGAAGGGGTAACCTTGCGCTACCACGGCCTGGACGGGGTGGAGCGGCAAACCCGGATCTTGTTTTCTCCTGCGCCGGACGTGGTTTCGGAAAAGCTGGCGCAGTGGTGGGTGCCGCTGGCGCCGCAGGAGGAGCGGGACTTGGAGGTGAGGGTCGTCTGCAGCTATGGCGGCGAGGAGATCCCGCCTTTGACCTACCAGGAGGCGCTGCAGGCAGAGCGGGAGCAGCGGGCGGCGCTAAGAGCTCTGGCCCACCGCATCGATACTGGCAACGCCCAGTTTAACGAGTGGCTCAACGCCTCGCGGGACGACCTGGTGATGATGCTGGCCCGCACCCCCTATGGGCTCTATCCCCACGCCGGGGTGCCTTGGTTTGCCACGGTCTTTGGCCGCGACGCGCTAATCACCGCCTTGGCCACCCTCTGGTGGTTCCCCGACTTGGCCCGGGGGGTGTTGCTGTACCTGGCAGCCCACCAGGCTCAGGAGGTAGATCCCAGCCGCGATGCCGAGCCCGGCAAGATCCTGCACGAGCAGCGCTACAGCGAGATGGCCAAGACGCGCGAGATCCCCTTTGGCAATTACTTCGGCAGCATCGACGCCACTCCTTTGTTTGTGGTGCTAGCAGGGCGCTATGTGCGCCGCAGTGGGGATCTCGAGCTGTTGCGGCAGTTGTGGCCGAATATCGAGGCAGCTCTCCACTGGATGGACACCTACGGGGATCCCGACGGCGACGGCTTTTTGGAGTATGCCGGCAAGGCGCGGCGGGGCCTGCGCAACCAGGGCTGGAAAGACTCGGAAGATGCCATCTTCTATGCCGACGGATCCCTGGCCGAGCCACCCATAGCCCTGTGCGAGGTGCAGGGCTACGCCTACGAGGCCAAGCTGTTGGCGGCGGAGATGGCGGAGCTGTTGGGGCGGCACGAGCAAGCAGCGCAACTGCGGCAGCAGGCCCAGAAACTGCAGCAGCGGTTTTGGGAGCAGTTTTGGTGCGAGGAGCTGGGCGGCTATGTCCTGGCTTTGGACGGGCGCAAGCAGCCCTGCCGCGTGCGCAGCTCCAACATGGGCCACTGCCTGTTTTCTGGGATCGCCCACCCGCAGCATGCCGAGCGCATCGCGCGGCAACTTTTGGAGCCGGCTTTTTTCAGCGGCTGGGGCATCCGCACGCTGGCAGAAGGGGAAGGGCGCTACAACCCCATGTCTTACCACAACGGCTCCATCTGGCCCCACGACAACGCCCTGATTGCAGCCGGACTCTCCCGCTATGGCCACAAGGCGGCGGCGGCCCAGGTGTTGACGGCCTTGTTCGATGCCAGCCAGTTTCTGGAGCTGCGGCGGCTGCCGGAGCTGTTCTGTGGCTTTCGCCGGCGCCAGCGGGAAGGCCCCACCCTCTACCCGGTGGCCTGTCTGCCCCAGTCCTGGGCGGCGGCCAGCGTGTTCCTGCTGCTGCAGGCCTGCCTAGGCCTAGAGATCGACGGGCTGGCCCAACAGGTGCGCCTCACCCAGCCCACCCTGCCCCTGTGGCTGCCCCATGTAACTCTTGAGAACATCCAGGTGGGGCGGGGATCCCTGGACATCGGCCTGTATCTCCAGGCAGGAGGGGTGGGGATCAACGTCCTCAGGAGCACGGGGGAGGTGGAGCTGACGGTGAGGTAGGCTACCGCTCCTGCAGCATGTCCTGGATGGAAAGCTGATCCAGGTTCCAGAGAGGGCCGAGGATGGGGCGGGGATCCACCCCTTGCAGGCGGTTGCGCAGGGCCGAGAGCACCAGGGGGTTGAAGGTGCCGATCTGGGGCAGTTGTTCCTGGATGATCACTTGAAAGCGGTCGTAGAGGGCCTTGCGCTTTTCAAAGTCCAGCTCCCGCACCCCCGCAATAAAGATGCGGTCGATCTCCCGCTCCCAATCGCTCACTTCCACTCCTTCGGCGGGATTGCCGGGCAGATCCCCCAGGTTAAACAGGTGCAGGCGGCCATCGCTGCGCCAGATGTTGGAGCCGTTGTTGGGCTCGGTGCCGCCGCCGCCAAAGCCCAGCAACAAGGTTTCCCAGTCGCGGCTGTCGGTGCGCTGCACCACCGTGTTGAAGGCGATGGGGGTGAAGTCAACGGTGATGCCGATCCGCGCCAGGTCGGCCTTGATCAGGGCGCCGGTGGCCTCCCGCTGGTTGTTGCCGGCGTTGGTGATGAGACTGAAGCGGACGCGGTTGCCGTCGGGATCCCGTAGGTGGCCTTCGGCGTCGTAGGTATAGCTGGCAGCCAAGAGCAGTTGCCGCGCCTTTTCGGGATCGTAGTCGTAGGTGGGCAGGCCCTCTGCCGGGCTGAGGTAAAAGGGGCTGGCGGGGGAGAAGACCGAGTGCTGGATCTCGCCCAGCCCCTGCAGGACGCTCTCGACGTAAAATTGCCGGTTCAGGGCGTGGGCCACCGCCCGGCGGAAGTTCAAATCGTTGAACCAGCGGCTTTTGACGGGATCCACAAAGGGCCGTCCGGTTTGGGGGTTGCGGGCCCGGCTGAGGTTGAAGGCAAAGAAATTGTTGTTGAGGGTGGGGCCGAGATTGTAAATCCTGAACTGATCCCGTTCTTCCTCCCGCTTCAGGAGCTGAAAATCTCTGCCTCGCACCGAAAACACGTCGGTCTCGCCGGAGCGAAACTGCAACAGGGCCGTATCTTCCGAGTCCACGATGCGCAGGATGACCCGCTCGATGCGCGGGATCCCTTCCCCTTTCCAGTAGTAGGGGTTGGGACGGTACACCAGCCGCTGTCCGGGGGTATATTCCTGCAAGATGTAGGGGCCGGCCCCCACCAATTCCTGCACCGGCGTGTCAACTCCCCAGGTCTGGAGAAAGAGGGGGTTGCCCTGGCCGTCCACCTGCTCCACAGTGGGCTGCAGAATGTGCTTGGGCAAGAGAGGGGATCCGGCCTGCAACAGGAAAGGGGCAAAGGGCTCCGGCAGGACAAACTCAACCCGCCGCTCGTCCAAGGCCCGCACCTGGGGCAGCGCCCCCGCCTCGCCGATGCGCAACACATCCCGCGCCGAGGTCGGGATCCGCTCGTCAAAGATGATGCGGTTGAAGGTAAAGTCCACATCTGCCGCTGTCAGGGGCTCCCCGTCCGACCAGCGCAGCCCCTCCCGCAAGGTGAAGACATAGCGCAAGCCGTCCTCAGACACTTCCCAGCCTTCCGCCAGCTCCGGCTTGGGCAGGAGGGTATCTTCATCGAGGGTGACCAGGCCCGCCTCCAGGTAGGCGATGGCGTCGCGGCTGGAGCTCTCGGTGGCCAGATAGGTGTTGAAGGTTTTGGGATCCGAGGTGACGGTGGCAATCAGGTGGGGCGGGCGGGCGGGGGCAGCACAGGCGCTAAGCCAGAGAAGGAGGATCCCTAGGAATAGGGGGGCAAAAAGGCTGCTCTTGAGCTGCTCTGTTGAGGTGTTGCTTTGGCCTGCCATTTCCTTTGCTGAGTATCCGAGCAAGTTTGAGGGGGCCCGCCGGCGGCCCTCACCCCCAGCCCCTCTCCTGGAGATGCCCAAGCGCTCCGCGCCGCTCACGCGACCACCCCCAGCCCCTCTCCCGGGGGGAGTCGGGGGGGGGGGGGGGGGGGGGGGGGGGGGGGGGGGGGGGGGGGGGGGGGGGGG
>NZ_JANSJI010000151.1:0-5653 GCF_047462475.1 Synechococcus sp. H55.11 | reverse complement strand
TAGCTGAGCAGCCCAGGCAGAGTCAAGCGACCTCCCTAGCGGGCGGTGTCGCCCAACACTTGAGTTTCCGAACGCAGCTCGGGATATTCTGGCGGGGTGAAAACGTGTAGGCGATTCGGGGGCCAAAAGCGAAAAATGGTGTTGCCGATGATGTTTTCTTCCGGCAAAAAACCCCACACATGGGAGTCCTGGCTGTCATTGCGATTGTCCCCCATCACAAAATAGGAGTGAGGAGGAACTACAAATTCGGATCCCTGGTTGGGAACTCCAGGGCAGCGCTCTCCAGGACAAGAATAGTTGGGAGGAGCATAAATATAGTCCTCCTGCAGTGGGATCCCGTTGATGATGACCTCACCATCGGCGATACGAATGCGATCCCCAGGTAGGCCGATCACCCGCTTGATGTAGGCGCCGTTGAAGTTCAGCTTGGCAGGCGGGTAGAAAACAATGATGTCGCCGCGTCTGGGCGGGCCAAAGCGGTAGCTGACCTTTTCCACCACCAGCCGATCCCCTTCTTCCAGGGTGGGCAGCATGGAATCGGAGGGGATCCAACGCGCCTCCGCCACAAAGGTGCGAATGCCGAAAGCCAACAGCAGCGCCAGCACAACCGTCAGCAGGTTTTCCCGCTGCGCCTGCCACCAGGTGCGGGATCCCGAGCTGGCAGGTGCCGACTGGGGCTTGGGCAGAGACGTTGGATCTTTGGACGGCATGGGAGCTAACGGACAAGACTGCACGATCTCAAGATTATCGCACCCAGCAGGAGCCAGCATCGAAAAGACGAATGGCCGCCAGTAGCTTACGATCGAGAGACACGTAGCCTGTAACTTGCAAACCCCATGACGATTTCAACAGAAGAACGCCTAGATCGGCTTGAGCGCTTGGTCGAGACCAACAGCCAAGCAATAGCCCACCTCAGCCAACAACAAGGGGAAATTTTGCAGCGGATCGATCGGCTCGCAGGAGATACTGGAAAGCTCTCAGAGCGTGTCGAGAAACTATCGGGCGACGTCGAGAAACTATCGGGCGACGTCGAGAAACTATCGGGCGACGTCGAGAAACTATCAGGTGACCTGGAAAAACTGACTTTTAAGTTCGACACCGCTCAGAGCATCGGAGAACGGCTGGAACGTCTGGCCACCAGTCTCATTGCCGGGGCCACCATCAGCATTATTGCCGGTGTGATTTTGGTGCTGTTGCGGGAGGGATCCCGTTAGGAAAAAACTGCTTGGGTTTGCAACGGGAATGAGAAACTTGGGCCACCGGCAAAAGGCATTGGGAGCCCATAAAGCCAAGAAGCAAGGCAAAAGCTAAGATGCCCTCGAAATGCCTGGGGGCTCAACTGCCGGAATTGAGTTTTTCCCAGTCCTGCTGATGGATGGCGATCATCTGGGCTTGAGCCTGGATAGCTGCCAACACCTCTGTCATCAGGGGCCAGTCGCTCCGCGGTGGACTGGGGTACTGCTTGAGTTTGTCGATTGTGTTGCTGAGAGCACTTTGCAGTTGTTGTAGCAGTTGATGGGTCTGTTGGGCCAAGGCTAAGGTCTCGGAGACGCGGAGGTTATTCTGACCTTGTTGATATTTCTGGAGGGCTTCCCCTCGCAAAATACTCAAGATGGCTCCTTCTCTGGCGAGGGCAGTCTGGCCACTTTTGGAGCGCTGCGGGATAATGCGCAACTGCAAAACCAGTGGCTCCCCCCGGTATACCCGTTCCACCTCTGCCTGCTGCGGCTCTCCGAGCAGCTCTGGATCCAGTGCCATCATCCGCTTCATGGAGGCGAGCAACTTCGCCCGTATGGACTCCGAAAGATCTTTGAACAGATCCCGCAAAATCCCCTGCTGACGGTAGCGCACCCGACAAGAAGCCCCCTCTTGAGGTTCCACAAAAATCTGCTCGGCTTTCTCATCCAAAGCCCGTCGCAGCATCGAGTTGAGCAACTGCTGCACCGTCTCTTCCGATTCGTCGGCGGGGACAGGCGGAGCAGTTGGCCGAGCGGAGGGGGGCTGGGTTGGCGTCAACTGCGTGGGTGGCCCCGCCACAGGAGCGGGAACCTCCCGCGTCACCCGGCTGGCTTGGGCCTGGAGGCGCAGCCGCTCCACCTCTGCCGGGTCGGGGGGATGGCTGAAGTAGTAGGCAATGAGATCCTGCTGCTGCTGAGCGGTGAGCGGGATCGGCTCAACGGAGATCTGGGAATAGGCCAGCATCTTGCTCACGTAGTCCAGCGCTGCCAAATCCTGGGGATCCACCATGCCCAAAATGAGGCTGTCGGTATCCAGGGCCACGGGCACAACCTGGTAGTAAATGCAGATCTCCACCGGCAGGTATTGGGCAATCAGGGCCGGCACCCGCGCCCGGTCAATGATTGAGTGTTGTCCCACCGCCAGAGAGGCATTTGGATCAGTCATGGCAAGCCTGGAGTGGATCCCGCACAGGCGAGACATCGCTTTCGAGCATTTTGATCATAGAGTAAAGGCTGCCTCCCCGCCGCCTGAGCCCCACAGCATCCAGGCTCGTCTGACCGGCGCAAATTGCATAATGTAATACTAGGAGCATTCTAGAATCCTTTACACCCACAGCAGTCAGGCCTTGTTAAGTCTTGGAGTTAACATCGACCACATTGCCACCCTTCGCCAGGCTCGCCGCACCGTAGAGCCGGATCCGGTGGCAGCGGCAGTGATCGCCGAGTTGGCGGGGGCAGATGGGATCACAGTGCACTTGCGCGAGGATCGCCGTCACATTCAAGATCGGGATGTGCGGCTGTTGCGGCAAACGGTGCGCACCCACCTCAACCTGGAGATGGCCGCCACCGATGAGATGGTGGCCATTGCTCTGGAGATCAAGCCCGACTACGTCACTTTGGTTCCCGAACGGCGGGAGGAGATCACCACCGAGGGGGGCCTGGATGTGGCAGGGCAGGTGGCGCGTCTTAGCGATGTGGTCGGCCAACTGCAGGGATCCGGCATTCCGGTCAGCTTGTTTATCGACCCGGATCCAGTGCAAATTGCCGCTGCCGCCCAGGTGGGGGCCCGCTGGGTGGAGCTGCACACGGGGCGCTATGCCGAAGCTGCCTCCGCAGCTCGGCGGCAGGTGGAACTTGAGCATCTGGAAAAAGGCTGCCAACAGGCCCTTCAACTGGGCCTGCGGGTGAATGCGGGACATGGTCTCACCTACTGGAATGTCGGCCCGGTGGCGCGGATCCCGGGTATGGAGGAGCTGAACATCGGCCACAGCATTATCAGCCGAGCGGTGCTGGTAGGACTGGATCGGGCGGTGCGAGAGATGCGTCAGGCGATGGGATTAAGCTGAGGAGCAGGCCCGGCATGGACTCGGAATACTACGGCTACGAAAACTACGTTCTGGAGCAGGCTGAGATCGAGCGCCTGCTGGATCTGCTGCCTGCCAGTATGCGAGAGAGCGTCAAGATCTTGCCGGCCTCGGAACGGCAGACAGTGGTGATCAAGGGCCGTCGGCAAATGCCCTGGGAACGGCAAATGCGGCTGTTTATCAAGCCCTACGAGTGGCGGCAGTTTACCCCCCTGCAGCGAGCGGGGCTGTTCCTGCACAAGGTGGGCTACTACAGCCGGGCAGCCTCGCGGCAGATCGACTTTTACCTGGCCATAGCAGCTCTGGGAGGGTTGAGCTTGATCTTTGAGGCTGTGCAGCAGGATCCGGTGGGAGCAACGGTTTCGGGAGGTTTGAGTGGCTTGGCCCTCTGGCAGTTGCGCCGCGACCAAACCAACGACCGCCGTCTGTTGGCTGCCGATGCCTATGCGGTGGATCGTCTGGTGTTGCGCGGGATCCCACGGCTGCAGGCGGTGGAGGCCCTGGGGCAGGCGCTGCACGTGGAGGCCCGTCTGGAGGGGCGCTCCGGCAATGATCTACTGGACATGTTGCGCTATCAGAACCTAAAGCGGCTGGCCCAGCGTCCGGCGGAAGATATTGTGCTGAGCTGAGGGAGATGCTTTCCCCCTCGCGGCTGGGATCCCGGGTGGGCCATTGGGGCCATTACCTCCTGCAGGTGGCGGTAACCGATTCCACCAATCGGCTGCTCCTGGACTGGAGCCGCCGGTTTCCACAGCCGCTGCCGGTGGGCACGGTTTTGGTCAGCACCCGCCAACGGGCCGGGCAAGGTCAACATGGGCGGGTATGGCACTCTGAGCCGGGAGGGCTGTATCTATCGGTCTGGCTGGGATCCCCGCCCTTGCATCACTCGCTGCTGGAACTGACCCTGACCTTGGGCTGGGGTATTGCGGGCAGTCTGCGGCAAAAACTGGGGATCCCGCTGCGGCTGAAATGGCCCAACGATCTGGTGGTGGTGGGCCCGGATTCTCTGCTCAAGCTGGGGGGGATCCTGGTGCAAAGCCGCTTTGGGGGGGACGGGCAACTGCTGGGGCTGGTGGCCGGCGTGGGTGTGAATATCAACAATCCCGTGCCCGCCGGGGCGATCACCTTAGCCCACATCTTGGGATCCCGACAGTCCCTCGACCGCACCGAGATTGCCGGCTGGGTTCTGCAGGGGATGGAGCAGGGATTCCAGGTCTGGTTGCAAGAGGGATTTGGCCCCGTTCGCCCAGAGTACGAAGCCTGGATGGTTCAGTCGCAAGTCCAAGGAGCCCAGGGGGAAAGCAGCCTCACGGTCTTGGGCCTTGCCGAGGATGGGCGGGTGCGAGTACAAACACAAGGGGAGCAAGGATCCATCCTGACGCTTGCACCTGACCAAGTTCGCTTGAGCTATCACACTCCTGTTGGCGGCGATCTGTAGCCTTTCTGGTTTTTCTTGTGTGGCCTGTGTTGAGTGCGGTGATGAAGCCTTTGGTTGCGGCAGCGCGCCTTTTCTTCCCACAAAGGCGGCGGCTGCGCTTTTGGCTGGGTCTGCTTTGGCTCTATCCCACGGCTCTGCTGGCCCAGACACAACCCAACCCTTTGCCCCCACCGCCCGTGGTGGAGCCGGCTCTGGACACGCCTGGGGCGGCAGCCCTGCTGCTGGATGGGGCCATTCCTCTACGGGGAGAAGCTCTTGAGGCGGGAACCCACCCAGAGACGGTGGTGGGCCGGGAAATGGTTATTGAGCCGAAAAAAAACCGTGGCCTGGCCACCCCCGGCAATAGCGGCACGGCGTCCTTTTCTCAACCTGAAGGTGGGGTGCCGGTGGTGCTGATGGAACGCAGCTCCGGTCGCCGCATCATCCTCACCCCAGGTGAAGAGATTCGCATTGAGGATCCCAGCCAGACCCAAGCGCCTGAACCGCCAACGCCGGAGTTACCAGAACTGGCGGCAGGTGAAGAACGACTGCTCTATCCCCTACCCCATCCGGTGCCGATTACTTCTGGGTTTGGCATGCGAATTCACCCCATTCGCGGAGAGCCGGAGTTCCATGCCGGGGTGGATTTGGGGGCCAGCCTGGGAACGCCGATCTTGGCCTCTTTGAGCGGCAAGGTGGTCACTTCGGGATCCCTGGGCGGTCTGGGGATCACCGTTGTGCTGGAGCATGCCGGCAACCAGCGCACCCGCTATGGCCATATGTCTGAATCTGCTGTGGGTGTGGGAGAAGTCGTGAAGCAGGGCACCGTAATCGGCTACGTGGGGGCAACGGGAGCGGTGACGGGGCCCCACTTGCACTTTGAGTTGTGGCACCAGACGGTGGGGCAAGGCTGG
>NZ_JANSJI010000150.1:0-1331 GCF_047462475.1 Synechococcus sp. H55.11 | reverse complement strand
GGCTGCAACTGCCGAGCGCCGCGGCCCGAAGGTTCGTTTCGCTTGGCACCAGGTCAGTTGTCAGTGTAGTAGAGAAACCCCGGCGCGGAAAGATTTTGCCGCTTGCCCCCGCCAAAACCAGCGGCAACAGGCTAGCGTCGCAGCCACCAAGGAAACCAAGGAAAGGGAAAGAGACGCTCGGTTTCGGCGTCGCGGTCGTACTCGGTCGGGCGGCCCGTATCTGGCTGGATTACCAGGCTGCCCACGTAGTCGGCCTCTCGATAGACGCGGTCAATCTGGCGGTGAATTTGGGCCATATCCTCGGCGGAGACCACGCCGTTGTCGGTGGCTTTGTAGAACTGGATGGTGACCCGAATGGGAAAGCGGGGATCCCGTTCGATGTCGAGGTTGTTGATCTCGGTGAAGGGGCCTTCCACCTCCCCGTGGCCGATGACGGCAACTTCTACAGCGCTAGAGACGGCCAGGCTGGCTATGGGCTCCATATAGTAACTGACCCCCTCAACTTCCCTTCGTAGCGGCTGCTGCTGCTTGAGGGGCACTTGGATCAGCATCACCAGGTTCAGAGCTTCTTCGGGGACTTCCGCTGAGTCAGGATCCCTGGGGGTTGGCTCGGCAGCTTGCTGGGCTTGGAAATCGCTGAGGCGCTGCCCAGTAAGGCTGGCCCGTTCCCCGTTTTGGTTGAAGAAAAGGCGCTGGCCCCAGATCTCCCGCCATCCCTCCTCCGGGCGGTTCTCGATCACTGTAATGCTGGTGCCCTCGCGGGTGGCCAAGATCGCCAGCACGGCTGGGTTGCCCGGATAAGACTGATAGTTGAACAGCACCGGGTTGAATTGGGCGGATCCCCCGGCAGGGATGGGCAAAAAGGCGGCCTGGGCGCTCACCAGCACATGGCTATCCCGTGGGGCCAGCAGCGAGTTGCGGTTGCCGGCCCAAGAGCGGGGGTTGTGCAAGTAGCGGCGCAGGTTCCCCAGCAGCTCCCGCAGTGACACCGCGCGCAGGGGTTTTCCTTTTTCGTTGCCCACCAGCACCTTTAGGCTGCCGAGGGGCAGGTCGGCAGAGAGATCGGCAAAGTTGGGGTAGCGGATCACCGGCATCAGGCTCAGCTCGCGGCGACCCGTCAGGGGGTTGAGCTGCTGCACCTGGATGGTCATGTCGCTGATGTTGGGGCCGAGGGCGGATCCCTTGTGGCGTCCGGTATCTTCCCAGGTGAGCTCAGCGATATCCAGCCCGTAGTGGGCTGCCAGGGATCGCGCCTGCGGATCCCTGGTCATGGCGATCGTCTGGTCGATCACCTGCCTATAAGCGGAGTACTCCTGTCTCTTATACACATA
>NZ_JANSJI010000149.1:0-22671 GCF_047462475.1 Synechococcus sp. H55.11 | reverse complement strand
GTTCCCCCTTCGGGGGGATCCCTAGAAATTGGAAACAAACCAATTGCAATAAAGCTGCCGCTGCTCAGCAGTAGACAGATAGCGCTGTTGGTAGCCGGGCCACTCCTGGAGGGCTAGCTTTTGTTGCTCTTGGAGAAGGGTTTGCAGTTCTGAGTCTGCGGGCAGCTCGGCTTGCAAAACTTGCAAGTCGTTAAAGCGGCCCAGTTGGTCTTGCAAGCGCTTCAGGGTCGCTATCCAATCTTGCATGGCTTCCCCGTAAAAGGGCGCAAAAAACTCCACCTGATAGCGCAGCCGTTTGGTAGCCTTGCGCAGCTCGTGCAGTTGCTCAGCTTGAGCCTCCGTCCTGGGAAAAGCAGGGATCCGCCAACCCGGTTGCAGCAGCCACTCGGCCAGCAGAGGGGTCAGCAAATGGGGCAAGCTTTCCAGCAAAGGCAGCTCTGCCTGAGGCTTGTAGCGCGGGTGAGCCAGCCACTGCTCGCAGGCGGCTTGAAACTCCAGAAAGTCGGAATCTTCGAGGATGCGACGGGAGCGCTTCTCAGCTTGGGCTCGACGTTGCCGCAGATCTTGCCTTAGCTTCTCCAGCTCCGCTTGCTGGGCCGCCGGGATCCCTTCCCAGCACGGCTCCTGCAGGATTTCCAGCAGCACGTCCAGATCCCGCTGTTTGCCCAAAGCCCTGGCCAACTTTTGCAGGCGTTTGGGCTTAAGAGGTTTGGGCAGCCGGACAGATCCCTGAAACACCTCCACCCAGGTGCCAATACGGCGCAGGATCACCCGGATTTGATGCAAGGATTCTACTGCCTCTGGATGCTGGGCCAGAACTCGCCGCACGTGTTTTTGCAGTCGCTGCCATTGCTGGCTCAACAGTTGGTGGGCTTGGAGCGCCAGAGAGGACGAGGACAAAGGGGAAAGCATGATCTGGTTCTGTTCACCCTTTTGCTCGGTACCCAGCAACATCGCATCTATAGACAGGTCTCCCTTTCCAAAAGCCCAGCGAAGCAATCGAAAAGACAAAACTCTCGCCCGCGGAGCCGCCCAGCCAACCTAACCTAGGAAGAGGTAGAGCGGCTTTGCTTTTTAACCTAATCTTAACCTTAAGGGGGCGAGAGGGGAGAGATACTAACTTGCACTGTTGTCGCGCCGGGGTAGGCGGGGCTTCACCACCGACCAAATCCGTGCCGCTACCTCGGCAGGGGATCCCTCGGCATCGATGCGGACAGTCCGCTGCGGTTCTGCAGCGGCCAGGGCTTGGAACCCTTGGTAGACGCGGCGGTGGAACTCCAGGTGCTCCTGTTCCAGTTTGTCGCCAAGATGGGAGCGCGCTAGCCCCACTTCGGGAGCAAGATCCAGCCACAGGGTGAGATGCGGCTGCAGCCCGCCGGTGGCCAAGTGGTTGAGCTGGCGGATCTGCCCCAAATCCAGCCCCCGACCGTAGCCCTGGTAGGCCAGGGTGGAATCGGTGTAGCGATCACAGATCACCACTTGTCCCGCCGCCAGGGCCGGCGCGATGACCTTGCTCACGTGTTCAGCCCGATCCGCCGCGTACAGGAGCAGCTCGGCCAGCGGCGTCATGGGATCCCCGTGCAACAGCAGCTCCCGCAGCACCTTTCCCAGTGCTGTGCCCCCTGGCTCGCGGGTACACAGGCAAGCATAGCCCTCTTGTTGAAGCTGCTCGGCCAAAAGGGACTGCTGAGTGGTTTTGCCCGCTCCTTCTCCACCTTCTAAGGTGATGAACACGTCCTCGCCCAGGAGAGTGTGTCAAAGGATTGTTTGAGGGGCATGGCTAGCGCAGGTTGAGTTGAGGCTGCAAATTGAAGGAGTGCCCCGGCACCATCACGTACACATCGGGGATGTTGGTGGGCTCCAGGCCTTGCAAGGCCAGCCCTTCGATGTTGGAGCGCAGGGTGTTGTTGATGGTGGTTTCCAGTTGGGACAAAACCTGGGCCTCGTTACCCTGACTGGCCAAGCTGGGAAACTGGTTGTAGATGGCGCGGGCCAAGCCGCTGGCGAGAGGGAGCTGGATGAGGGTGAGGTTGGATCCCCCCAATTGTGGGCCTAAGGTGTCTGCCCGCCCGCGGATGCCCAAGGCCTGCAGGGCGTTGGCGGTTTGGCTGACGGGGATGGTGCAGGTGTCCATCTTGTAAATGGGCACCGAAGCCATGGTGAGGGCGGAAACGCTGGTCAGTTGCACCACGGTAAAGGAAGCCGTGCCATTGTAGGCAAAGCAAAAATCCCGGAAGGCCGCCGGCACGTTGGCCGCGCGGATGGGACGCTCATCGTCGAAGCCGCCCGACTCGGCAAAGATGTTGCGGATGGCAAACCCGCCGAAGAAAGCCAGCAAGGCCACCACCAGCAGGATTGTCAGATCCGAGGAGGAGACTCCCCCTGAGGAGCTGCTGCTGCGTCCTCCACCTCCATATCCTCCACTGCCGCCGTAGCCGGCGGTGTAGCCGTAAGTTGCAGACCGGTAGGAGCCCGCATAGGCAGAAGAGCGGGCGGATCCGTTCCGGCTGCCGGAGACAGAACGGCGGGGAACTAGGGCCTGTCCAGAACGCTCACCCGCTCTTCTCTGCTCACCCTTTTCGTTGTCTCGGCTGCGGCCAGAAGGTCGCGAAGCCCTGTGGCTATCCCGCCCATTCTCCTCATCCAGCCAATCTTCTGCGCCCGCAACAGTTGAGCCCTCTTCCGGCAAAGGGGGCGGAGAACGACGGCCGCCCGCTGCTCCGCTGGAGTTTGGACTGGAAGTAGAATCTGGAGAACCACGGCCAGCAGCCTGCTCTGTCGCGGCGGTGGGATCGCGATCCTCAAACTCGGAGAAGCTCATGTTGCCTCAAGTACTCCCTTTCGGCTGCCAACGCAAGAGGGTTTTCCCTGTCCCAAACCCTCAAGAATTGGACTAGTGTATCCTAGCAGCTCCCAAGCCTTTGGTGAGTCTAGGCTAGCCCAGACTGCCCTCCAAGGCGAGCAACTGCTCCTTGAGGGCGCGTAGGGCCTGGCCGCGGTGGCCGATGGCTTCTTTTTGCGCCGGGCTCATCTCGGCAAAGGTTAGCTCCACCTCCGGCACCCAAAACAGCGGGTCGTAGCCGAACCCCCCCTTTCCCCGCGGCTGGGTCAAGATTTCCCCGTGGCAAAGGCCTTCCACCAACGCCTGCACCTGGCCCTGGGGATCCACCAGGGCGATGGCGCAGTGAAAGGTGGCTCGGCGATTTGGGATCCCTTCCATCTCCTGCAGCAGCCGCTGGATGCGGGCGGCATCGCTGTTAGCATAGCGAGCCGAGTGGATCCCGGGGGCGCCGCCAAGGGCTGCCACCGCCAGGCCGGAATCGTCGGCAATGGCCCACTCTCTCAGAGCTTTGGCCACGGCCTTGGCTTTGAGAAGGGCATTCTCGGCAAAGGTGGTACCGGTCTCTTCCACCTCAATTGCTGCAGGCAGACGGAGCAGCTCCCAAGCGGGGGCATGGACTTGGAAAAAGGCGTTGAACTCGCGCCATTTGCCAGGGCTGCTGCTGGCCAAGATCAAAGAACGGGGCATGAAAGGGATCCTAGCGCAAATCCAAGGGATCCCTGCCTAATCAATCTCGAGAACCATGTTGTGCAGAGCCGCGTTGATCACCAGGGTGGATCCCCACCGCTCTACCTTGCCCCCATCCCAATGCATGTGTCCGCAGATGTAGTAGCGCGGCTGCACCTGTTCCAATAAGGGGCGCAAAGTGGGCGTGCAATGGTGATACCATTTTCCGCCTTCATCCAAAAGACCTTGCGGCGGAGCATGGGTCAGCAGCAGGTCAATGGGCCGGGGGGGTTGACGGTAGAGGTGGAGCAGCTCCTGCAAATGGCCGGAGGTGAGAGACCAGCTCCAACCACAGGGGGGAGTCCAGGGCACAGCCAAAACCTGTAACCCCAGCCACTCAAAGCAGCAGGACTGGGTGATGGCCCGCCCCCAACTGCCAGCCAGCGAATCCAAAACCGCAGCCGCCGGATCGTGGTTGCCGGGCAGGAAGAGCCAGGGCTTGCCCAAACTCTCCACCGCCGCCAGAAAAGATTGCAACTGGGCTACCTCGGCTTGCGCTGCCGGATGAAAGCCCTGGGTGGCTTTACGGGAGGGCTTGCCGGCCTTGGAACAGAAATCGCCGCAGTTGATGTAAGCATCCACCTGTGGCAGATGGGCCAGGGCCTGCCGGATCAGCCGGTCGCTGCCGTGGTAGTCGGAGCCCAGCAGTAGCTTAATTCCCATGCTGCCCTACACCGCTGGCGCAAAAGGAATCTGCAGCAGCCGGGCGGCCACTTGCTGCCAGGAGCTGCGGTACCAAGCTTGCTGGGCCTCCAGTTCTTCGTCCAGGGATCCTGTGGGGCCAAAATCCGAACAGGCATACCCCAGGGAGCGCAAGCCTGCCACCAATACCGCCGGAGACAGCCACCATTGCTGGGCCAAGCGCAGCAGATCCACCTGGCTGTGGGTTTGCAGGTATTGGCGGAGCTGGCGTTGCAAGCCGGTGGCGGAGGGTAGGGGCACCGCTTGCCGATGGACGGCGATCAGCAGCTCACTGCTGGGAGTACCCCAGAGCAGCCACTTGAGGTGATCCACAGAAGGAGGCCAACTCCACAACCAGAGTTGATCGTAGCGGTGGCCGGTTTGGGGGCGGTCGTAGTGGAGAGTCAAGTGCCGCCCAGAAGACAGGACAAGCGAAGGGCGGCGGAAGCCGTAGAACAGGATGGTTCCCCGCGCCCGGGGCAAGAGGACAGAAAACCGGTCTACAGCTTGCCAACGCAAAGGCTGGGTGGGCTGGGGGGTGGGTCGCCAGATCAACAGGGGTGAGGACTCGGTCTCGCTCTGGGAGTGGGACATGGAAGGAGCAGCGTCCAGAGGAAAGGGGGGGGTGCGGGCAGCAGCCTCTTGGGCAGGTCGGATCCCGACAATTTCCAGCTCCAGTTGGGTTTCTCCCTGCCACGTTTTGGCCTTCAGAGTGTAGGCGAGGTCAACTCGGTCGGGCAGGGGATAATTCTCAGCCCCTCGCCAGCGAATGGCCCACAGGGGACGGCTGCGGGCTTTGGCGGTTGAGGCTAGTGAGGGTTCTGCTCGGTTGCCAAAGGCAGAAGTGTCGGGATCCTGAACCAGCAGCTTCAGGTGGCTGGGGGTATCCCCACTAACGGCCCTTGCGCCAAAGCGCTGCTGTTGCAGCACCTGCAGGTTGCGGCTGCAGAAGACCGGCTCAGGGTTGCCGATGCCACAGGGCTGCAGATGCTGAAGCTCTCGATAGAGGTCAAGGGTGAGATCCGCCAGTGCCACCTCCACGTCGATCTGTACCAGCGGCTGGATCTGCTCCGGCTGCAACTGCTGTTGGGCAAACTGCCGCAGCCGCTCTTCAAAAAGAGGCCAGTTTTCCGCCCTCAGGCTAAATCCCCCTGCCGCCGGGTGGCCGCCGTGTTTGCTGAACAGATCTTGGCAAAACTCCAACGCCTGAAACACGTCGAACTCCGGGATCCCCTGCCGCGCCGAGCCGCTGACCTCCCCTTGCCGCGACTGGCTGCCGATGAACACCGGACAGCCCAAACGCTCTGCCAAGCGCGAGGCCACGATGCCGATCACCCCTTTGTGCCATTTCTGCTGCGGGGATCCCAAAATCGTCAACACCCGTTCCTGCCGCAGATCCCGACCTTGCCGGGCAATTTGCTCCAGGGCCTCGGCCTCGATGCGGCTGCACATCTGCTGCCGCACCTGGTTGAGGCGTTCGCAGCGGCGGGCCAGTTTCTCCGCCTGCTGCGGGTCGTCGGTGGTCAGCAACTGGATCCCCATTCTCGCCTGGCCAATCCGCCCAACGGCGTTGATGCGCGGCCCCAGGCCAAACCCAATCCACTCAGGCCGCAGCTCCTCTGGGGATCCCTGCACCCCCATCACCTGCAACAGGGCGCGGATCCCGGCCACCTGGGAAGTGGGCAAGAGGTTCAGCCCCTGCCGCACCCAAAGGCGGTTGATCCCTGTCAGCGGCGCCAAATCGGCAATGGTGCCCACGGTAAACAGTTCCAGCGCCACCCGCTCCAAATGGCCGTCACCGCGCCGCTCCGCCAGCGCCTGGGCCAGGAGGTAGGCCACCCCCACCCCGGCCATCCCTCGATAGGGAGAAGAGAGCGGGAGCTGTTTGGGATTGAGGATGGCGTCGGCAGGGGGCAACTGGGGCGGCAAATCGTGGTGATCCGTCACGATCACCGTCAAACCTAGGGCTTTGGCCAGTTGGATGGGCTCGTGGGCAGAGATGCCGTTGTCCACCGTGAGGATGAGGCGCACCCCCTCGCGGTGCAGCTCTTGCACCATGCGGCTGTTGAGGCCATAGCCCTCGGTCATGCGGCTGGGAATGCGGTAAACCACTGGCGTGCCCCGCAACGCCCGCAGCAGCAGAGCCGTGCTGGTCATGCCGTCGGCATCGTAGTCGCCGCAGATGGCAATGGGCTCTTGTCGGCAAATCGCCCCATCCAGCAGTTCCACCGCCAGCGGCAAATCGGCAAAATCCTGGCTGGGCGGGGGCAGGTGGGCGGGATCCGGCTGCAAATACCGCTGCACAGCAGCAGGGCTAGAGAGGCCGCGATTGAGCAAGATCTGAGCCAACACAGAGGAGACCCCCACTGCCTCGGCCAAGTTCTGGGCAGCCAGTGTGTCTGCAGAATGAAACAGCCAGCGTTGGGCAGGGATCCCGGCCATTGCAATCGGTCTTCAGGTAGCAGGTAGCAGTGCTACAGTTGGCCTATGGGCTATCCTTTTGACATTAACTCAAAACGCTCCTCTGCTCTTTCCTGCCGCCGATGTATTCTCTGCTGCTTACCTATGGCCTCAACCCGCTGACAGGCTGGAAGCTATTGGTCAAGTCTCCTGAGCAAGCCTCTCTGTGGACGTTGGCCCGGCAGCTTTGGAGCCGCCCTGGATCCCGGCGCCGCAGGCCGCGCCTCCAAATCTCTCTCGGCCGCCTCGTGCCCGAACAGACCGAGCGCCTGTCTAAACTGGAGGTGCTGCTGCGTCTAAGATTTTTCATCGCCCTCGAAGCCGAAACCCCGGATCAGCCCTTGCCAGCTCTTCCCTCCGGCCAGGGATCCGCTATTCAGCTTGCCCACTACACAGAGGGCTCGCAGCAGTACAAGACGGAGATCATCCGCTTTGCCCTGGGGGGATCCCGCACCCTGACTGCTCGGCGCCGCCGGCGCCGCCGCTTCTGAAAACCCCTGGGCCGCAAACCATTCCCGCCAGGGGTGGAGTTCTGCCGACCTGTCTATACTAGAGATGCACCCAAAAATGCGCTAAGTCTGTGCTTATCCCGTGAACGCCGGGCTGTTTCAGTGCCGCAGATGGCTTATAAACCAAAGGGCTGCTCCAGGGTGGCAGGGGCTCCCTGCTCCACGGCTGGGGATGACAGCGGCCCTCTTGGCCGGATCCCTGGCGGCTTTTGTCCTCGCCCTGCCTGCTGCTTTGGCCTTGACCCGCTACCAGGTACATGTGCTGGCCAACGAGGCAGCCGCTCTAGCCCAGGTGCGCGGCCAGGTGCCGGATGCCTATTTGGTGCAAGGGGACGGGCAGGTGTTCATTTTAGCGGGGACGTTCATCAACCGCAACCACGCCCAACGCCGCCAGGCTGAATTGGAACGGTTGGGCTTGCCGGTGCGGGTGGTGAGCCGTCAAGATACGGATCCGCCCCTTTCGCCCGCTTTTCCCGCCCAAACAGCGCCCGACCGCCCCTCCCCCAGCTCTGAAAACCCTGCCCCGCCGGCGCCAACGGCTCCCCCCTCCGATCCCCAGCGGCCCTTTGCCACCTATGTGCCCAACCCCAGCAGGGATCCCCGGCTGGAAGAGCGGGTGCGCCGCTTTTTTCCAGGAGCTGCTGTGGTGCAGTACCGCGGCCAGGCGGCTTTGCAGACGGGCACCTTCTCCCGCCTGTCGCTGGCGCAGGATCAGGCCCGCTGGCTGACCGCCCAGGGCTTGCCGGCAGTGGCGGTGTCGCTGGCAGGGGAGGAAGCTGTAGGGGATCCTGACTCCAATCCACCTCAGGGGGAGCGCTACTGGGTGTTGGTGGCGGATCCCAGCGGTGAGAAATGGCCTGCACTCAAACAACTGCTAGAGGGATCCCTGCCTTTGATCTACGACGACCTGCGGGTGGTGCGCACGGGCGGGTTTGCCGATCCGGCTGCTGCCGCCGAACAGGTGCGGTACCTGGCCGACCGAGGCTACGAAGCCGGGATCTTCCCCGCCGATCTGCGCCGCTCTCGACCGCTTCTGGTTCAGGATCCCACCCCCTCTCCCGCATCCCTGCGCGAAGAAGGCACAGGCGGATTTTGGGTGGTGGTATCCGCCGGCGCAGAGGCGCTGCCCAAGCTGCAGCAGTTTGCCCCTGACGCTTTTGTGCGCGGCTCTGTGATTCAGGTGGGCACTTACCGGCAGCGGGCCAATGCCGAACAGGCGCGGCGCGCCCTGGCCGAGGCGGGGTTTGACGCCCGCATCCTGCCCGTGGAGTAGCAGCAGCCAGCTTCAGCTCCTCTCCCTGAGGGAGAGGGGAGGTCAGGAACCGTCTCGCTGCTGTTGAGAATAGCCCCATTGGGCCTCGCTGCCCTTTGCACCGCTTGTTGGAATCGCCAGGGATCCTTCTGCGAGTGAGATCGCCACTAGGGTGAGGCGCAGGGTTTCCGCCTGCAATTGGGCCGGGCTGGCCAGGGGATAGGCCAACTGTTGCACCACGTGGGGGCGATCCCCGCCGCCAAGATCTAAGCTGGGATCCAACCAGTCCAGTTGCCTTTCGCAGGGGCTGGACAAGATGCTGTGGACATCCTCCACCCCCCGATTGGCCCCGGTGAGGCGGAGCCAACGCCGAAAGCTGGGCCAAAGGTGCTGGGGCAAGGGTCGCACCTGACCCGGCACAGCCCTGTCGAAATAGATGAGAAAGTCTGCCTTCCAGCCGTTGCAGGCCGGGCAGAGGGGCTGCAAGTTGGCAGCCGTGTTGGGCCCCCCGCGGCTGAGGGGGATGATGTGATCCTGGACAGGAGCGGATCCCAACTGTGACCATGGCCTGCCACAGCAGGGGCAACAGGGGTACCAGCGCAACAGTTGCCAGAACTCGGCAGCAGCAACTTGGCCCGTCAGGTCGTAGCTGCCCCGCTTTTCCTTGGCGCGAGCGGCCCGCTGCTTCTGGCGTTGTCGGCTGGCACAGGTGGGGCAGGGATCCGGTCGAAACAGGAACTCATCCCCGCACTCCGGGCAACGATAGGGACTCGACATCAGGACCTAAGACCCTGAACGGGCTAAAGAGCTTGTTTGGCCTGTTGCAGCGTCTGCTCAAACACCTCCAGCGGCTGCGCCCCCGAGAAGGCAATGCCGTTCAAGATGAAATAGGGCGTGCCGCCAATGCCCAGTTGAGAGGCCAGATCCATATCCCGCTGAATGGCTCGCTCTGCCGCCCGGCTGCGCCGATCCCGGTTGAACTTCTCCACGTTCAGGCCCAACTTCTCGGCAGTGGCCACATAAAACGCATCTCCAAGCTGGGATTGGTTGGCGAACAGCTCGTCGTGAAATTCCCAGAACTTACCCTGGCGCTGGGCAGCCCAAGCCGCGCGAGCCGCCGCCATCGCCTCCGGGTGGATGCTGGTCAAGGGCAGGTGCTTGTACACCAAGGTCACCTCGTTCCCGTGCTCGGCCATGAACTGTTTGAGGGTATCGTGGGCGCGGGCGCAGAAGGGACATTGAAAATCGGAAAACTCCACCAACACCAACCGCAAAGCCTCGGATCCCAGTTGGGGAGAGTCTCCGATGACGGCACGCGGGTTCTCCCGCAACTGACGGCCAAATTCTTCCGCCAACTGCTGCTGCTGCTGCTGCTGCTCTTGGTACTGTCGCTGCTGGTATTCCTGGACAGCCTCTAGGATCACCTGGGGGTTCTTGCGAATGATCTGGAGCACCTGCTCTTCCAAATCTGCCGGGGCCGCCGCCGCCGGCAGGAAAACCGCAGCTCCACTTCCCACTCCCAGCAGAACCATTAGCCCAAGCAAAAGTCCGGCCTGAGCCCAAGCGCGAAAAACCCTCACCAGCCTATTCATCCTAACCCCCCTCTCAGACATGCCCAGAACTCCACACAGCCTACCGTCGGATCCCAACGGTGTCTATCACTCCTTCGGGGGGATCAGGAATTGGTGGCCTGCAGAAGCTGCTCCTTGATCCGCTGCAACTGGCTGGCCCAGCGGGGATCCGGCTCAGAGGCTGCCTCGCTGGCGGCAGCGACAGTGGCGCGCCCGCCTTTGTTGCCGCGCTGGCGTTGCTTTTTGCTGGGAGCAGAGTTTCCTGCTGATGGATCTTTAGAGCCTTTGGCCTCAGAATCTCTGGATGCTCTGGAATCTTTAGACTCCTTGCCAGACTCTTTGGCTGAGGGCTCAGGAGCTGCCGCTTTGGATGGGGCCTCTTCCCCTCGGTCGCGCGGCTGGGCGATCTCAATGCGCAAGTTAACATCCCCAAAGCTGTGGCCATTGAACTTTTCGATGTACTGCTGCGCCTGCTCCTCGGTGTTCACCGTTACAAATCCGAAGCCGCGACACTTGCCGGTCTTGCGATCCCGAATCACCTTGGTGGAAATCACCTCGCCGGCAGAGCGAAAGAGCTTCTCCAACGCCTGACGATCCACCTCTTCCGGCAGATTTCCGACATACAGACGCACAGACATGATTCAGTGAAGCTCCTAATCGAAATAACAAAAGGCGACCAAAAAGCAAGGTGCTGGGTCAAAGGCGCTCAAGTCGGCACAGTTGGAGTCCAGAACCCAATCGTTAATTGTCACACCACAGCGCGACACGAAGCACAACCTTTGCAAATCACAGAGCTATTCTTTAATCTACCCCAACCTGGAGCCGCCAAGACGAGGAGAACGGTTTTTATGAACGCTTGCCTCATAACCTTTCCGGGGCAGGCCGTGTCCCCTAGGCCAAACCGGTGTTGTTCAGACGATCTCGATGTTGAAAAGGCCGGGCCTGCGGGCCTGTATAGTCGGCTACAAGATGTCCTTGCCCTCGCAGTTGGTAGCGGTAGGTCACCAAGCCCTCCAAACCCACCGGGCCGCGCGGCGGCAGTTTTTGGGTGCTGATCCCCACTTCTGCCCCAAAGCCGTAGCGGAAGCCGTCGGCAAAGCGGGTGGAAGCATTGTGAAAGACTCCTGCCGCATCCACTTCATCCAGAAATCGACGGGCGGCGGCGGCATCTTCGGTCACGATGGCCTCGGTATGGCGGGATCCGTACTGCTGGATGTGGGCAATGGCCTCGTCAAGGGAGCCGACCATCTTGATCGAGAGGATCAAATCGGCGTACTCGGTGCTCCAGTCGGCCTCAGTGGCCGGGATCAGATCCGGCACCAGCTCGCGGCAGCGGGGATCCCCGCGCAACTCCACCCCTTGCTCGCGCAGCGCCTGGACCGCCGGGGGCAAAAACTGGGGGGCAATGTCCGCGTGCACCAGCAGGGTCTCGATGGCGTTGCAGGCGGCGGGGTACTGGGTTTTGCTGTCCAGCGTCAGCCTCACCGCCATCTCCACATCGGCAGCCCGATCCACGTACAGGTGACACAGGCCATCGGCGTGGCCCAGCACCGGGATGCGGGTATTTTCCATGATGTAGCGGACAAAGCTGCTGGAGCCGCGGGGGATAATTAGATCCACCAGCCCCTCCAGTTGCAGCAGGGCTTTGATCTCCTCACGGCTGGTGAGCAGCTGCAAAGATCCCTGGGGAAAGTCCGGGATCTGCTGCAGCCCCGCTTGGATGGCCGCCATCAACGCCTGACAGGAGAGCAGGGCTTCGGATCCCCCTTTGAGCAAGACGCTATTGCCCGTTTTCACCGCCAGGGCGGCAATTTGCACCAGAGCATCGGGCCGCGACTCGAAGATCACCCCCAGCACTCCCAAAGGATAGGTGCGCCGCTCCAGTACCAGCCCCTCGTCCAGCTCTCGGATCAGCAAAGCTCGGCCCACCGGATCCCCTAGCCGGATCACCTGCCGCACTCCGGCCACCATGTCCGCCAACTTGTGGGGATCCAGCTTCAGGCGGGCATAGGCGGCTGCCGACAACTCCCCGGCCTCGACCCTCTCTGCTGCCTGCTCCAAATCCGCCTGGTTGGCCGTCAAGATGGCCTCTTGGTGTTCCAGCAGGGCGGTGGCCATGGCCTCCAGAGCAGCATTTTTAATAGCAGTGGGCAAGGTGGCTGTGCGCTGGGCGGCAGCGCGGGCCAACTGCACTTGGGACAGCAAAGGCCGATCGAAAGCGGCCGCAAGCGAGTTAGGGCAGTCGGTGGAGAGGGACATAGGGTCAAGAAGGCGGCACAAGCGCCCATCCAGAACAAAGAGCGGCAATTGGGTTGGGATGTGTGATGAATGGGATCCCAGGAGCGCCCTTGTGGGGATCCCTATGCTAGGTTAGGCACATTCGGGCTGTGCCATTTGCAGCCTACCAAACTTTGGATCCCACCGGCTGCGGCGGGGTACTCCTCCTTCATCTCCGATGCTTCTGGGATGAGGGCGGACGAGAGAAAGCTTTTGCTTGCACTTCCGTTCCCGGACGGTTAGCGATCCACCTCGTCAACCTCGACTTTTAGCACCTTGTCTTCCAGGAGAGCCAATGAGAAAGCGTGGGTTTGTGGTGAGTGCAACGGCTGCGGTAGTCACAGCCGTGTCGCTGGTTGGCGTGCAGCTATCCAGTCCGGGTTGGGCAGGGTTTCGCCGGGATCCCAAAGAAGTGGTGGACGAAGTTTGGCAGATCGTCAATCGCGAGTACGTCGATCCTTCCTTTAACTCCGTCGATTGGGAGGCGGTGCGGCGGGATCTGCTCAGCCGAGAATATGCCACCCGAGAAGATGCCTATGCGGCCATTCGCGAAGCCCTGAAGAAACTGAACGATCCCTACACCCGCTTTTTGGATCCCGATCAGTTCGCCAGCATGCAAATTGATACATCCGGCGAGCTGACCGGGGTGGGGATCACGCTGGGCATGGATCAAGAGACGAACGAGCTGGTGGTGATCTCCCCCATCGAAGGGTCCCCCGCCGACCGGGCCGGGATCAAATCCAAAGACGTGATCGTGCGCATCGACGACAAGTCCACCGAAGGCATGGACACCAACGCCGCGGTCAACCTCATTCGGGGCGAGCCGGGTACGCGGGTGCGGCTGACCATCCGCCGCGAGGGAGAAGGGCTGAAGGTGTTCGACCTGGTGCGGGAGAGAATCGAGCTGGCCACCGTGCGCTACGAGGTTCACGAGGAAAGCGGCCTGCCCATCGGCTACATCCGCATCACCCAGTTTTCCGGCAACGCTGCCGAGAAGATGCGCCAAGCCATTCGCGAGCTGGAGAAACGAGGGGTGGCCGCCTACGTTCTCGATCTGCGGGCCAACCCAGGGGGGCTGCTCTACTCCAGCGCCGAGATCGCCCGCATGTGGATCGACCGAGGCAGCATTGTCTCGACGGTGAACCGGCAAGGGGAGCAGGATCGCCTCACGGCCAACAACACCGCCCTCACCGACAAGCCTTTGGCCGTTTTGGTGGATGGGGGATCCGCCAGCGCCAGCGAGATCCTGTCGGGGGCTTTGCAAGATAACCGTCGCGCCGTGATCATCGGCACGCAAACCTTCGGCAAGGGCCTGGTGCAGTCGGTGCATCCCCTGTCGGATGGGTCGGGCCTGGCGGTGACCATCGCCCGTTATCGCACCCCCAACGGCACCGACATCGATCACAAGGGCATCACCCCCGATATTTTGGTGGAGTTGTCTGAAGAAGATCTGAAGCGGCTGGGCCAGAACCGGGAGTTGGTGGCCACCTCGGCCGACCCCCAGTATGCTGCCGCCATCCAGGCCCTCCAGGCTCAGATCTCGGCCCGTCGGCAACAGGCCCAAGAGGCCATTCGTTCCTCTTCGCGGTAGCCGGATCCTGAGGCCGTGGTCGAGCTGAGGCTCAAAGACCAACGCGGGGTTGGCAATGCTGGGTTGTTCGTGGAGGTGGCGCGCGGCACTATGGCCGAGTCGAAGACCGTGGGATCTGTGAACTTAGCCGGGCGGGATCTGCTCCGGCTCAGCGACCTGACATCGGCAGAGCTATCGGCCCTGCTGGCTCAAGCGGCGGAACTGAAGCGGGATCCCTATCGGGCGGATCTGCGGGGTCGGGTGCTGGGGCTGTTGTTTCAAAAGGCTTCCACCCGCACCCGCGTCAGTTTTACTGCTGCCATGGCCCAGTGTGGGGGCAGCACCCTGGATCTGGTACCGACGGCGCTGCAGGTGAGCCGCGGCGAACCCCTGCCGGATACGGCCCGCGTCCTCTCCCGCTACCTGGATGTCATTGCCATTCGCACCTACGACCAGCGAGAGCTGGAGATCTTTGCCGAGTATGCCGAGATCCCGGTGATCAACGCCCTCACGGATCAGTTTCACCCCTGTCAGGTGTTGGCCGATCTGCTCACCATCCAGGAGAACTTCGGCCAACTGGCGGGCCTGACCTTGGCCTATTGCGGCGACGGCAATAACGTTGCCCATTCCCTGCTGCTGGGCTGTGCCATGAGCGGGATCCACATCCGCGTCGCCACACCCCCCGGTTACGAGCCGGATGGGGCGGTGGTGGCAGAAGCACAAGCCCTGGCCCAGGGATCGCAGGTGCTGGTCTTACGGGATCCCTACGCAGCAGTCGCAGGAGCTCAGGTGGTCTATACCGACGTGTGGGCCAGCATGGGCCAAGAGGATCAGGCCGAGGCCCGCAAAGCCCACTTCCTGCCCTACCAGGTCAACGCCGCGCTGATAAAACAGGCGGATCCCGAGGCTATCGTGCTGCACTGCTTGCCTGCCCACCGGGAAGAGGAGATTACTGCCGAGGTCTTAGAGGGATCCCAGTCCCGTGTGTGGGATCAAGCAGAAAATCGCCTCCACGTGCAAAAGGCGCTGCTGATCCAACTGCTGGGGGCAGGGTGACCCCAGAGAGAGGGAAGGTGTCAACGGTTATTGGCGGGGCGGCGGGCGGCAATGGCCAGGCTGACGTTGGGCAGCCGCTGCAGGGTATCCATCACCTCTACCACCTTGCCGTGGGAGAGGGCCAAATCGGCGTTGATCACCACCAGGCGGCGCCCTTCAGCCGGCTTCTCGGCCAGGATGCGTTCCACCGTCGGGATCAGAGCGGAGATATCGGCGATCTTCTCCTGGTTGACGGCGATCTGGCCTTCTGCCGTGATGCTCACCGTTACATCCGGCTGTAGACGAACTTGGGCCGTGGTTGCGTCCGGCAGGTTGACATCCAGCGCTTCCGAGCGGGTGAGCACCAAGCTGGCGATGACAAAAAACACCAAGATCGAAAAGATGACATCGATCAAGGGCACAATATTAATCTCGCCGGAGCGGAAGTTTTCTTCGGGGATGCGCATGGCTTAAGAGGGCTCAAGCGAAGAGTAGGGCGGAAGGGTGGAGCTGCCACCGGGTCTGGACTGCGTGTAGGGGTACTGGGAAAGTTGCTGGGCTTGCATCTCTTGCCGCTGCCGATGCAGCAACTCCAGCTCGCCGCCGTACTCCTGGATCTTGGAAAGTTGCCGCAGGTAGAGAGAGCGGAAGACATTGGAGATCAGCAAGGTGGGAATGGCCACGATCAGCCCAAAGGCGGTCGAGTAGAGGGCTTCGGCAATCCCCTGACCCACCCCCTGTGTGTCGGTGCCGCCGATATCTCCCAGTTGGATGGAGCTGAGGATCTGGATGATGCCGGTAACCGTGCCCAGCAGTCCCAGGAAGGGGGCAACGGTAATGACAGTGTCGAAGACCGTGTTGAAGCGCTTCAGCAGGGGCACCTCTGCCGCCAGGGCTGTTTCCAGGGCCAACTTAAAATCTTCGGGGCTGGCTTCGTTCAGCTCCAGGCCGGCCAAAAAGATGCGAGCAATGGGCAGGTCGGCATTTTGTTCCAGCAGATACTGGGCAGCGCGTGGGTTGCGGCGGTACTGGCTGAGGGCTTGCCGCACCACCTCCTCCTGCCGGTGGGTGACCTTCCACCAGAACAAGGCCCGCTCGATGCAACAGGCCACCGAGAAGACCGAGAACGTCAGCAGGGGGATGGAATAGTACCAACCCTGGATCAGGAGCTGCAAAACTCTATCCATACGACCCTGACTTCCCCCTTCTTCTTCGCTCATCTTGTCATAGCACTTTCTCGGCAGGGCTGGGATCCCTTCTTGCGCGGCGAAGGTTGCACCTTTTGGCAATTTTGCCCCAATCCCGGATCGCATCTCGTCAATCGTCGATCCAGAAGGCATACTGGTTGCAACCATTTTGGTTTGGATCCCGAGGGCGTGAATTATGAAATTCAGACGCTGGTTGGGCCTTTGCTGCGCCGGACTGATGGCACTGCTGTTGACGGCTTGCGGCAAGGGATCCACCCCCTACGACAGCATCGTGGTCAACTTTGTTAATACGGCCACCCCCAGCCAGATTGCCGCTATCGCCAAAGAGTATAATTTGACGCTCCGCCCCAGCAGCGACAGCGCTTTTGCCCGCCAAGAAGCGATCTACCTATTTGACGTGGATGCCGACCATCTGGGATCCACGCGGCGGCTGGTCAAGCGGCTCACCAACGAAGCTTTGATCGAGTACGCTCACCCCAACTATCAATTCCAGGCGGCCTTTGTGCCCAACGACCGCCTCTATCCCCAGCAGTGGAATCTCAGGGCCATCCGCATGCCGGAAGCCTGGGACATCTCTCAGGGGGAAGGGGTGACGGTAGCCGTGGTGGATACTGGGGTGACGCGAGTTCCCGACCTGGCCCAAACTCAATTTGTGCAGGGCTATGACTTCGTGGACGATGATGAGGACCCGGAAGACCTCAACGGCCACGGCACCCATGTGGCGGGAACCATCGCCCAATCCACCAACAATTTCTTGGGTGTAGCCGGCATCGCCTTCAAGGCCAAGATTATGCCGGTGCGGGTGTTGGATGCCAACGGCTTCGGCTCCCTGTCGGATGTGGTGGAAGGGATCCGCTATGCTGCCGACCACGGGGCCACGATCATCAACCTCAGCCTGGGTAGCCGCGCTTCGGCCCGACTGATGGAAGAGGCCGTAGCCTATGCCCACAGCAAAGGGGTGACGGTGATCGCAGCCGCCGGCAACGAAAACTCCGACCAGGTGAGCTACCCGGCCCGCTACCCGCATGTGATCGCTGTCTCGGCCACCGGCCCCGATGGCAGCAAAGCCCCTTACTCTAACTATGGGGTGGGGGTGGACATCTCTGCCCCGGGCGGCGCCAAAACCCCCGATCACCCTGAGTACGGCATTCTGCAGCAGACCATCAACCGCCGCAACCCCAACGAGCCGGTCTTTGCCTACTTCCAAGGCACCAGCATGGCCACTCCCCACGTGGCCGGCGTGGCGGCGCTGATCCAAGCCCAGGGCATCAAAGACCCGGACAAGGTGGAAGAGGTGCTGAAGATGTCGGCCACCCCGGTGCCCGGCGACAAACAGAACTTCTACGGGGCCGGTCGTCTGGATGCTGCCAAGGCGCTGGCCCGAGCCACCGGTCAGCAAGAGGAGAACCCCCTGGTGCTGTGGCTGAAGGACTTCCTGCAATACCTGAACAACAACGGCTACCTCAACCCGCGCTTCTGGTTTGATGGCGGCCCGATTGCCCTGGTGCCCAAGCTGCTGATGGTGATAGGCGGCTACATCATCCTGGTGCTGATCCGCTGGTGGCTGGCTCCCAAGCCGATGCGGGCAACAGTGCCTTTGCTGGCCGGGATCCTCTTGGGCAGCGCCGGCCTCTTCCCACTGCAGGGCTTGGCCATTGTGGGTGCCCCTCGCTGGCCCTTCCAATTGGCGGGGAGCTCCCTGCCGGAGCTGGGCACCGCCTTGGCCCAAACCAACGCTTTGAACCCCTTGTTTGCCAGCGTCTTGATCCCGGGCCTGTTGCTGGTGCTGCTCCTGGGCCATCGGCGCTGGCGCTGGGCGGTGATCGGCCTCTCTATCGGCATGGCCTCCCATCTGCTCTTGTCCGGATCTCTGTTCTATGAGGGGGTAGTATGGCTTGGATCCTCTGCTTGGCTGGGTCGCTCCTTTTTGCTCTTCAATGGCCTGCTCTGCCTGGGCCTGGCCTATTTGGGAGCACAAGCCATCCTGGAGTCCCAGTCCAACAGCACCGGTCTAGCGCTGAGGCGGTGATGGAAGAATACAGCGGTACCATCCAGTTCCTGGATATCGAAGGAGGGGTGTGGGTGCTGACCCTGCCTTCCGGCCAGCACTATGCCCTCTTCCGCGCCCCCAAAGAGCTCTTACAAGAGGGGTTGGAAGTCACCATCCAGGGACAGCTCAAAGAAGACATGGTGACGGTGGCTCAGGTGGGGCCGGTCTTGGAGGTGAAGAGCTTCCGACGGCAGCCCTAGCTTGGCCCAGATACAGATCGATCAACCAAATCGGGGATCCCCGCTCAGGGATCCCCATTTTTTCTAACTTTTTGGGATGTTTCGCTGCGCCAGCGTCTTCTGGATCCCTCACCCCCAGCCCCTCTCCCTGAGAGACATCCCTCACCCCCAGCCCCTCTCCCTCAGGGAGAGGGGAGCTGGGGATGAACGTAACGAACCGTTTCATTGCCGTTTGAAATGACGGTCAGCTCAACACAGCCTAGGAAAACACGGCCTCCAACTCTTGCAACGTCTTTTTCACCTTGGCCTGGGCTGCTTCCACCTCCGGTTGGTCATAGGCTTTGGCGGCAAAGTCCAGTTGTTCCAGGCTACGGCCCATCTCCTTGGCCAGGCGCAGCACTTCCCGCTTTTGCCGATCCGGCAAGGTGGCCGCCAGGCCGGTCAAGGTCTTGCGGGTCAGGCCCATCGGTCCGTGGATGTAGGAGCGGATCTCCAACCAGTCCTCCGCCTCCACCAGGCTTTGCAGCCGCTCCACCTGTTGCTCCAGTTGTTGCAGCTCTCGGGGCAAGCCTGCAGCCGCCTGTACAGGAAGCGATCCCAGCCACAGCCCCAATGTCAGGATGGCAACCAGCAACACACTCCGCCAGCGACAGATCATCACGTACCTCCCACATGCCTGCAACAGGCTTGATTTCAAGGACTCCGTCCCGCCGACACGATCGGCAATCAAATCAATAGTTTACCTGCTGGCTGCACCCCAGCTCCTCGGCTACCTCTCAAAGAGCAGAGCAAATCGGCTAGGCTAGAGCTATCCTGTAAAAGAATGTAAATGGCGCTCTCATGCAACGCATCATCCTCATGACCGGCAAGGGTGGGGTCGGCAAAACCTCGATGGCAGCGGCGACCGGCTGGCGTTGTGCCGAGATCGGCCTGAAAACTTTGGTGCTGAGCACCGATCCGGCCCACTCGTTGGCCGATAGCTTCGATCAGCCCTTGGGCCATGAGCCGGTGGAGGTCAAACCCAACCTTTGGGGCGCGGAGCTGGATGCCCTCAACGAGCTGGAGCTGAATTGGGGATCCGTCAAAACCTACATTACCCAGGTGTTGCAGGCGCGTGGGCTGGATGGGGTGCAGGCGCAGGAGCTGGCCATTTTGCCGGGGATGGACGAGATCTTTGCCCTGGTGCGGGTCAATCGCCATTACGACGAGGGCAAGTTCGATGTGCTCATCATCGACTCAGCCCCTACGGGCACGGCTCTGCGCCTTTTGAGTTTGCCGGATGTTTCCGGCTGGTACATGCGCAAGTTCTACAAGCCCCTGCAGGGCTTGGCGCAGATGCTGCGTCCTATTGCCGAGCCAATTGTGAAGGGACTGACCGGGATCCCCCTGCCCAATGACCAGGTACTGGATGCCCCCTACGAGTTCTACCAGAAGATCGAGCGGCTGGAGGGCATCCTCACCAACAACCGCATCACCTCGGTGCGGCTGGTCACCAACCCCGAAAAGATGGTGATCAAAGAATCGCTGCGGGCCCACGCCTACCTCAGCCTTTACGGCGTCGCCACCGATTTGGTGATTGCCAACCGCATTCTGCCGGATGGAGTGGTGGATCCCTACTTTGCTGCCTGGAAGGCCGCCCAACAAAAATATCGCCGGGAGATCCACGAGAACTTTGCTCCTCTACCGGTGGTGGAGATCCCGCTGTACTCCGAGGAGTTGGTGGGGTGGGACGCCCTGGCCCGCCTGAAAAAAGACCTTTGGGGAGAGCGCAACCCGGCGGAAGTGTTCTACACCGAGCAAACGATGCATGTGGTCACCGACAACGGCCAGTACCGCCTGGATCTGTACTTGCCCGGGATCCCGAAAGAGCAGGTGGAACTGAGCAAAACTGGGGATGAGCTGAACATCCGCATCGGCAACCACCGCCGCAACCTGGTGTTGCCCCAGACCTTGGCAGCCATGACCCCGGCCCGCGCCAAGATGGAAGAAGACTACCTGCGCATCCATTTTGCCGCTTGAGCCTGTAGCCCTCTGCCGAAGAGGTATCCTCAAATAGCAAACAGCCAGCTAACCCGGAGCGGATGAGCTACTACATTGCCCCCACCTTCCTCAAGGTCGTCGCCCTGCACCTGACGAAGAATCATCTCCCTTTGCCGGACGTGCCGGTTCCGCTCATCTTGGGCATCCACGGGCGTAAGGGTGAGGGCAAGACCTTTCAGTGCAACCTGATTTTCGAGCGCATGAAGGTCTATGCCGTTCACATCTCCGGCGGTGAGCTGGAAAGTCCCGACGCCGGGGATCCGGCTCGCATGATCCGTCTGCGCTACCGTGAAGCTGCCGAGCACATCCGCAAATTTGGCCAGATGGCCGTGCTGATGATCAACGACCTGGATGCCGGTGCTGGCCGTCTGAACACCATGACCCAGTACACCGTCAACACCCAACTGGTCAGCGCCACCTTGATGAACATCGCCGACAACCCCACCAACGTGCAGCTTCCCGGCAGCTACGATCCCAAGCCTCTGCCACGCGTGCCCATCATCGCCACCGGCAATGACTTTTCCACCCTCTATGCCCCCCTCATCCGCGATGGGCGCATGCGCAAGTTCTATTGGGAGCCCAGCCGCACCGACCGCATTCACATCGTTCACGGCATTTTTCAGGCTGACGGGCTGTCGCTGGAGGAAGTCGAGCGCCTGGTGGACACTTTTCCTGAACAGGCCATCGACTTTTTCGGCGCCCTGCGCGCCCAACTTTACGACGAGCAGGTATGGCAATTGATCCAACAAGTGGGCCTAGAGGGCATAGCCTTTCGCCTGCTCAAAAGCAAAGAAGGCGCCCCCCACTTTCCGCCGCCGCGATTTTCTCTGGAGCAGTTGATCCAGGCCGGCCACCAGCTCAAAGCCGAGCAACAACAAGTAGAAGCCCGTCGCCTCTCCGAAGAATACCTTGGCCTCAAGCGCTCCGCCTCCCAGGAGCCGCCTCCCGCTTCCCCGCCATCCCCTCCTGGGGCTGCTCACTCGGTCGATCCTCCCCCCGTTCCGCTCAACCCAAAAGTGCAGGCCCATATTCGCCAGATCCTGGCGCAAGGATACGAAATCCAGGTGGAGCACGCGGATCCGCGCCGCTACCGGGTTCATTCCTGGCAGGAGTGTGGAGTTGCCCACCTGAAAGAATGGGCCGCTGCCTGTCAGGCTGTCGAGCAGTGCCTCAGCCGTTTTCCCAAGGACTACATCCGGCTGGTGGGCGTAGATCCAGTGAAAAAACAACGGCGGATCGAGACCATTATCCAACGTCCATGAGGGGATCCCACCGCAAACTGGAAGGGGGAGTGCGGCGCCAGAGCAAAATGGCACAATGAGGGAGCCCCCTCTTTGCTCGACAATCCTCTCCAAATCATGCTGTGGCTGCGCCTTCTCCTGGTGGCTTTGTGCGTCGTGTTCATGGGCTGGTTGTCTCCGCCTGCCAATGCCCTCCTCAACGACGACCGCTACGACGGCAACATCTTTGCCCTCTACGGCTCCAACGGCGGCATGATCCCCCCTCGTGTCTCCCTGAAGCAGGCCAAAGAACAAGGGATCCCGGCCCTCCTCGTCTACTACATCGACGACAGCAGCGATTGCAAAAAATACGCTGCCACCCTGGCCAACCTGCAAGTTCGCTATGGGCTGGGAGTCTATTTCATCCCTTATTCTGTCGATTCCCTCTTGCCCGGGGATGAGCGCGGCCAGTACTACAGCGGTCGCGTTCCCCAAACCCTTCTTTTTGACTCCCAGGGCAACATTGCTTATCAATCCATCGGCAACCGCCCCATCACGGAAGTGGAAAACGCCATTCGCGCCCTCTTCCACCTGGATCCCGTCCCCCCAGGGGTGATCAAAGCCAAGCCCTTCAACGAGATCCAAACCGGATTTTCCCGACCCCGTTCCCCCGCCCCCCCAGCCGAGGCACAGCCGTGACCGCTCCTCCCGATTCCCCGGATTCGCTTGAGGCTCTGCAAACCAAGCTCGAGATCTTGCAAGCGCGGCTGGTCGACCTACGCGAGCTGGAGCGCCTGTCCCAGCTTTCCCCCGAACACTGGGCTGAAATTCAGGCGGAAGTTAGCCAATTGGAACAACGCCTGCAAGCCTACCTGTTGGAAGTGTTTAACCCCGTTCCCACCACCTTTTGGCAGGTGCTGCGTTTTGGCGGCCTCGGTCTGCTCCTTGGCATTGCTCTCCAGCGCTGGGTGCTGAGCTAACACCCGTTAAGAAAGATCAAAAGTCTTGGATCCCGGAGCCCTTTCCCATGCGCCTGCGACGCCCTAGGCCC
>NZ_JANSJI010000148.1:19499-22770 GCF_047462475.1 Synechococcus sp. H55.11 | reverse complement strand
TGGGCAGAGGCTGGGGAAAGGCAAGGTGCTGTCAAGAGACTATACTCTAAGCCTTCCACCAAGGCCCGGCAGGAGGCTTCGATGATGTTGGTGGAAACTCCCACCGTGGTCCAGCGGCGGTGGCCATCGCTGAACTCCACCAGCACCCGCGTTTTTGCCGAGGTGCCGGCCCGCCCATCCAAGATGCGCACTTTGTAGTCGGCCAGGTGAATCCCTTCCAGTTGGGGGTAGAACTCCAGCAAGGCTTTGCGCAGCGCCCCATCCAAAGCCGCCACCGGCCCATTGCCTTCCGCTGCCGTTACCCGCGTCTGCCCTTGCACCGCAATCTTCACCGCCGCCAAGGACTGCACATCCCCCGCCTCACCACTGGGATCCCAGTCTTTGCTGCTCCAGTCGGAGCGGGTAGTGGTGCTGACATTAAAGCTAAGCACCTCAAATGGATGCAAGCGCTGACCTAACAGCTCCCGCACCAGCAGCTCAAAGCTGGCCTCAGCCGCCTCAAACTGATAGCCCTGCAGCTCCAGGGTCTTCAACCGCTCTAGGATCAAGCGGGCTTGGGGATCTGACTTGTCCAGCCGGATCCCGAAGCCGGCCACTTTGCTGAGGATATTGCTCAGCCCCGCTTGTTCCGAAACCACGATGCGCCGGCAGTTGCCCACCTGCTCCGGGGCAATGTGCTCGTAGGTGAGGGGGTTTTTCTGGACGGCGCTAACGTGGATCCCGCCCTTGTGGGCAAAGGCCGACCGGCCCACAAAGGGGGCATGGTCATCCGGAGCTAGGTTGACCACCTCGCTGATGGCGCGGGAGATCTCCGTCAGGTGTTGCAGCTTCCCTTCCGGCAGACAGCGGTAGCCCAGCTTTAGTTGCAGGTTGGGGATGACGCTGCACAGGTCGGCGTTGCCACAGCGCTCCCCATAGCCGTTGATGGTGCCTTGCACCATGCGCGCCCCCGCCTGGACTGCCGCCAGGGCATTGGCCACGGCAGTGCCGGAATCGTTGTGGGTGTGGATCCCCAGGGGCAAATGCCCCAGGTGATGGGACTCGGCCAAGACAGCTGCGGTGATGGCGGCAATCTCGGGGGGCAGGGATCCGCCGTTGGTATCGCAGAGAACCAGCCACTCTGCCCCCGCTTCTGCCGCCGCCACGAGGGTTTGCAGGGCGTAGTCGGAGTTGTGGCGATAGGCGTCAAACCAGTGCTCAGCATCGTAGATCACCCGTCGCCCCTGGGAGCGCAAATAGGCGATGGTATCCCGGATCATGGCCAGGTTTTCGGCCAAGGTGGTGCCCAGCCCCTCAGTCACATGCAGATCCCAAGACTTGCCGAACACCGTCACGTAGCGGGTGCCCGCCGCCAAGATGGCCTGCAGCAGGGGGTCGTCAGCCGCCCGCCGCCCCGGCTTGCGGGTGGAGCAAAAGGCCACCAGCTCCGCCTGCTCCAGAGGCTCTTCCCGCAGTTGCCAGAAAAACTGCACATCCTTGGGATTGGCCCCCGGCCAGCCCCCCTCGATAAACGGGATCCCCAGCCGATCCAGCAGCTTGGCGATCTGGATCTTGTCTTGCACCGACAGCGACAGCCCCTCCCGCTGCGCCCCATCCCGCAGCGTGGTGTCGTAGAGGGTGATGGCGGCTAAGCAACCAAGGACTGCGTCCTGCTGGCGCGAACGGTCAATCTTCATAGCGCATCAGCTTTTTGTAAAAGGCGGTGGAGAAATCCGGCGGCTGCCCCCGCTGCATCAGGGTCACCACATCGATGAGATAGTCCACAAACTCGTAGTTGGCAATGGAAAGCTGATAGGTGAGCTCGGCATCTTGAGCGAAGATCACCTGAACCACCGTTAAATCTGAAGGTAGCGGGGACATGTGCCAACTGGCCAAGAAGCGGACGGGATCCGCCCCCTCAATAGCCCTTTGCCCCTCCAGGTTGCCTCTTTTGTAGAGGCCCACCGCCAGGGCTAAGTACTGTCGGCGGGCAACGGCGTAATAGGGCTGATAGACGGCCACTTCTGGCGGGCTGGCAGGTTCGAGTTGCAGAGCCATGACGGCAAGAGGAGAGAAGCGTCGATTGCGGCAACAAAGCAAGGGGCTCACTGCCATCCAGCCTACCGCGTCGGCGGGCTGCTGGCCTAGAGATAGGTTGCCCGCTTGTGGGGGGATCCCGCACCTCACTTGGGAAGGAAGCGTTGGAAAGTCGGGAAACTCTGAGAAACAATAGGAAGGGAAAACCGCCCCAGGTTCTCCTCCGCCGGGCCAGGACGGCGTCCCCTTGGCCCCGACTTACCGAATCTGCTGGCCTTATGAACATAGCCCCAAACCCCACTGCTGACTCTCTGCTGGAGCTGGATCCCGTCCTGCAAGGCAAGTTCCACCAGCTTGTCCAAATCTTCGCCGAGATGGGGCGGGTCTTGGTGGCCTACTCAGGCGGGGTCGATAGCAGCCTGGTGGCCAAACTGGCCTGGGATCAGGTGGGGGAGCGGGCCCTGGCCGTCACTGCCGCTTCCCCGGCGCTGTTGCCCGAAGATCTGGAGGAGGCCATCTGGCAAGCCCAATACATCGGCATTCGCCACCAGATCGTCGAGACCCAGGAGCTGCAGGATCCCCGCTACGCCGCCAACCCCGCCAACCGCTGCTACTTCTGCAAAAGCCACTTGCACGACACCCTGCGTCAGGTGGCTAAAACTCAGGGATACGACCACGTGGCAGATGGCCTCAACGCCGACGATCTGGCCGACTATCGACCGGGAGCGCAGGCGGCCCGAGAGCGAGGCGTGCGTTCTCCCTTGGCGGAGGTGGGGATGAGCAAGCTGGAGGTGCGGCAACTGTCTCGCCACCTGGGCCTGCCCTGGTGGGACAAGCCGGCCCAGCCCTGCCTCAGCTCCCGCTTTCCCTATGGCGAGGCAATCACCGCCGAGAAGCTGCGGCGGGTGGGATTGGCAGAGCGCTATCTGCGCAGCTTGGGCTGGCAGCAGGTGCGCGTGCGCTCCGAGAAAGATACTGCCCGCATCGAACTGCTCCCTCATCAAATCGTGGAATTTGTGCAAAAAACCGATCTGGCAGCGCTGGTCAAGGCCCTGCAATCTTTTGGTTATCTCTACGTCAGTCTCGATTTGGAGGGCTACCGCAGCGGCAAGCTCAACCGCGCCCTCAACCCGCCCCCGCCGACAACGGGCTGAGCCAGCCTAGGGGCTTGGGCTGAAGTTTTGTGCCAGGTTTAGGGGAATATGAAAGGGTTTTGGTGGCTCTGGCTTTGCTTGGGGGTGTTTGGTCTGGCAAC
>NZ_JANSJI010000148.1:0-19399 GCF_047462475.1 Synechococcus sp. H55.11 | reverse complement strand
GCAGCGCATCCAGGGATCCCGGCTGGAATACGACTTTGAGCAAGAGCGAGGAGTGTTGGAAGAAGCCTTCGGGCAGGTGGATATTGGCCAGTTGCAGGCCAGCGGCTCTCCGGCGGCGGCCCTCTCGCCGCAGCGGCTGGTGCGCTTTCGCGCTGCCCGCATCCGCTTCGATGCCAACAACTGGGAAGGAGAGCAGGTGCGGCTGACCAATGACCCTCTCGAT
The DNA here is from genome assembly GCF_047462475.1 of Synechococcus sp. H55.11. NCBI lineage: Bacteria > Bacillati > Cyanobacteriota > Cyanophyceae > Synechococcales > Synechococcaceae > Synechococcus > Synechococcus sp. H55.11. The sequence continues at coordinate 19,176 of NZ_JANSJI010000148.1, read as the reverse complement.
CCGCCGGAGCTGGAGATCCGCAGCCCGCGGGCGACCTCTACCTTGCAGGCGGATGGTTCCAGCCTGTTGATTGCCGAAGCTGGCCAACTGGTTTTCGACCAGGTCTTGTTTCTGCCCCTGCCCATTCGGCTGCGCTTTGACTCATTGAACCGTCAGCCTCCGGTCAGCCTTTTCTACGATGACTTCGACCGGGAAGAGCTGCGGCGCGGCCTGATCCTGCAGGCCAACTTCGAGCTGCTGCAGGATCCCAATCTCAGCCTGGTGCTCTCCCCGCAACTGTATCCGCAACGCCTTTGGGGCAGCGATCAAGGGATCCGCGATGGGATCGGGCTGCGGGCTGATTTTCGTTGGCGGCAACCGGAAGCCAATGCCCAAACCTCGCTGTTTGCCGAGCTGCGCGGGATCGTCTTCGAGGAATTTGCCCGGCGCTTGCGGGCCCAGGTCGAACATCGCGTTACCACCGGCAACGGCGGCCAAGTCACTTATACCTATGCCTACCGAGAGCGTTTCTTCAGCGGGCGGCTGGGGTTTCAGATTGTGGAGAATCGCCTTGGTGCTAGCTACAGCTCGCCCACCCTCCGCCTCGGCAACACCGGTTTGGATTTCAGCTACCGCATAGCCGCCGACTACATCGACGCCCTCGGGCAACTCGGCGACATCGACACCGATCCCGATCTGGCCTTGGCCAAGACCACCGACCGCATTCAGCTCGCCCGTCTGCAACTGGGGGCAACCCTAACTCGCTCCTTTCCCCTCTGGAGCCCTCCCAAGACGGCAGCAGATCCCCCGCCCCGCTTTTCCGCTCTGCCCATCGAACAGGGAATCTGGCTCAACACCGGCGTCAGCAGCAGCCAGTCGTTTTACTCCAATGGCCGTGCCCAAAGCTATACTGCCGGCAGCATCGGCATCGATGCCGTCATCGGGGCTTTTGTGGCCGATACCTTCGACTACACCAACCTGAGGGTGACCTACTCCAATGGTTTTTTGGCGGGGGCCTCGCCGTTTTTGTTCGACCGCATCACCACGCGGGAGCAACTTGTTCTGGGCTTTTTACAGCAGCTGTATGGCCCGCTGCGGGTGGGGGCAGAGACGACGGTGGATCTGCAGTCAGGCCAGCAGGTGGACATCACCTACCGCCTGGGTTACGACCGCCGCACCTATGGATTTAGCTTGCAATACAATCCGGTGCGCCAGTCGGGGGCGCTGGAGCTGCGGGTGGAGGGCCTGAACTGGGATCCCCGCCAGTCGCCGCAGAAACCGACGACCGGAGCGAGCGTCCACGAGCCCTGATCCCCAAACTCCAAGGGGACTCAAATGTAATCTTGACTACTACTCTGTGGAGATTTTCTGTGAGAAATTGCCTCGCCGCAGGAAGAAATCTCAATCCAAGTCCGTCCTGAGTTGAGGAGCCATTCTGAAAAAATCAAAACGGTAAGATAAAATACAGAAATTGCTTTTCCAGGATTAATTTCTGCTGGTTGGGATCGCCGTATCGCAGACTACCGCAGCGATCCCCAGGCGGTGTTAGGGTAGATGCTAGGCTGAGCAGAGTGGGCTGGTGATCTAATTATGCAAACACTTGATGCAATCCCCGCCAAAAGACAAACAGAGCGAATAACCTGTAGCTACATCAATGCGACCAGCTCCGTTCAGGTGGTTCGCATCACAAATATCGAAAACTGGTACTTTGAGCGGGTGGTCTTCCCAGGGCAGCGGCTGCTGTTTGAGGCAGTGCCGGGAGCCAAACTGGAGATCCACACGGGCATGATGGCCAGCTCTATCCTGACAGACATCATCCCCTGCGAAAAGATGCGGGTGCGAGAGACGGAGCCGGTGACTGTGGGCGCCTAGATCCCCAGAGGCCAGCGGTGTGGACTAGGTCTCGCGGCCTTGCTGCTTTCTCTCCTCTGCTTCCGGGCTAGGGGAAGGTTGGGGTGAGGGGCGAGGCTTGGGCGGCAGTGGGATCTCGAGGAAACGGGCGCTCAACCTCACCGGGCTGGTCTCTCGCCGTTGCGGCGGCCAAGGGAGCCCCAGCCAACGGGCCGTGAGCTCCAGTAGGCTGGGGGGCGGTGTGGGAGTAGGGGTGGGCGTTGGTGGTGGGGTGGGGTACAGATCCAAGCGCGGCGGACGGGGGGTGCTGACCCGAAAAGCATCGGGGGGAGGTTGGGTCAGCGGCACATTGGGATCCCCGCATCCCCCCAGCAGGCCCAGCCCCAGCAGGATGTACAGCGTTGCAGTGCCTCTGCTTCTCATAAACGAGCTGCCGAACATCGACCCACCAGACTATCACCGGGATCCCAGGACTCTGAGCCGGCTTTGCAAATCTGCTTCCAGGGCAGATAGCTCGCGGGCCATGGTTACGTAGCGGTTGGCAGTCAAGTTTTTGGCGATAAATTGCTCCAGCAGTTGCTGATCCCGGGCAACCATCTGGTTAAAGTACTGCTCTACGGAAACCCGCGGGTCTTCGATCAAGGCTCTGCACATCTGCAAAGCCGTGATCAACTGGGCTCGCACCTGCAAAAAGAGGGACTGGACGTACTTCTGCTCTGCCTCGTTCAGTTGGCGAAAATCGCGCCAATACTGCCCTCTTTCCAGCGATTGTTGCAGCTCCTGCACCCAGCGGTTGTACTCCTTCACCTTGCGGGCCAGGTCGCTGGCGAACTCCATGATCTTGGGCGGGCTGTTGAGGAGATGGGCCTCCTGCCAACGCTGACGAATGCGACGCAGGTTTTGCCGCAACTCCAGGATGGCCCAGAGCAGCCCCAGCAAAACCACCCCCAGCAACAGGACGGCCACCGCGTACAGCAGCCAATAGCCGGGATCCCGCATCGCCGAGAAGATCACCAGAGCAACCACCAACAGGCAAAGGGCCAGCATAATCCAGAAGCGCAGTTGTTGTTGTTGCAGACGCAGGTACCCCTCCCTCAGGCCAAATGCTTCACAGCAAGCCTCCAGATCCGCATCCATGATCTGGCGAAACTCCTCTGCAGAGATCGGTTCGGCAGTGATCATCGAAGACCCTCGCAACGCAATCTGGCTGAAGTCCAGGCCGTTAGGATTTGCTCTGCCAATCCCGCGCGGTTTCCGTGCTCTCCTCCAGAGGCTCCAGCATCTCGTTGGCCGGAACCACCATCAATCCGTAGCCCCCTTCGCGACAAAAATCGACGATCTCCTGCGTGTCAAAACGTTCTGCTACAGGCTTAGGCAGTCCCTGTTGAGCCAGCCTCTGGGCATATTTTCTGGCCGCAAACGAGCTCTCAAAAGCAATAACAATATCTTGACCACCAACCTGGCGCGTGCAGATCCCCTCCTGCCCATTGGCTTGGTAGAGCAGCACGATCACCTGGGAAGGCAAGTCTTCCGGGCTAACCCAAGATAACCCTCTCTCTACCTGGGATCCCCCGCCCAGCAGCACATCCCGCGCCTCATTCAGCCGCGCCAGTTGCGCCTCTAGCAAGGGCCTTTGTCGCTCATCCTCCAGTTCTGCGAGAGCAGTGCCGAGAGTTTGGTATTTCTGAAACAATCGCCCCCGGATCTGCCGCTCGCTTGCATCCGGTGGAAGGCTGAGAATTTTAAGGGCTTCGGCGGTGCTCATCATCAAAACCTCCTGGGTCTGAACCCTTGTCCTTTAGGACGGCTTTGTCCACTTCAGGCATAACACCTCCACGAACAAAAGCCGAGAAACCGCACATCTTCTTTTTTCGCTGTTTGCGTTAATCTTTTTTCCGCTTGCTCAACAATGCAGGCTGAGTTTTCCACCAGAACTTCCGCCCACAAAGCTCAGTCCCAATTTGGGGTGCTCGACCAGGCTCCCTCTCTTGAGTCCCAAACTCAGGGTACCACCATGGGGAAGCTGTTTCCCCCCTTTTAAGGAGAAGGCACGATTCCAAATCATCGCCTAGGCTAACTGCTCTGAGAGTCGCCGGGGAGAAATTCTTCCGTGATCGTTGCTGCCATCTTGAGGTTGCTTGGCAGGGGAATTGAGTTTGGGTTGCTCGAGTAAAGCGGGAAGCGAGAAACCCAACTCAAAAGCTTCTCGTGCCAGCAAAGATGGATCCGACTGGGCGCGTTTCACCCGCTCTTTGAGGCGATTCCGCAGGTGTGCCCGGTGGATGCGTTTCAACTCCTCTCTCGGGTCGCGTGTCATGCCGTCCCCACTTTTGTTGTATCGATCCTAACAAAGAGCCCAATGGCCGGTGTCAGGGAACTTTGACGGACTTTGGGAGATGGCGCAGCGAGTGAAGCCAACGGGATCCCTGGGGCTGCCAGGAGAGAAATAGAGATGCGCTTCTGTTGGCCCACCTTCAGTATGGCGGGATCCAACAGTTTTTCCGGGGGTATTTTGGGTTGCCGCGCCCACCACCTAGGGATCTTCGCAGGGATCTTCGGCACAGGGAACCGCGGCTTTGGGGGGGCCAGCCTGTCCCAAGCTATCCAAAAAATGCTGCAAGAGCTGAAAACCGGGTGGGTTAAGGCTGTAGTAAATCCAGCGCCCCTGCTGGCGAGCGTTAACCAGCTTGGCATCTCGCAGAGTTTTCAAGTGAAATGAAAGCTTAGACTGGCTAACCTGTAGCTTTTCGCAGAGCTCGCAAACACACAACTCGCGCCCCTGCAGCAGTTGCAGCACGCGTAGACGGAGCGGGTCAGAGAGAGCGTGGAACCGCTCCCACACCTGCTTATCCAGCAGATCCCCTTTTACCTCGACCAGCAACGAGACCATCTGTAATCAACTCTTAACTAAAGTAGCAGGAGTTGTGCGCCCCAACTCTTGATTGATTGGACTGATGGATGGGATGGTGGGGGAAAAGTAAGACAACGCATCGGCTCGGCAGCGTTTCCCTCCATGGAATCGACAGAGTTAATCCCGACACAGGGATCCAATACGAGCTTGGCAGGTGGCGATTTCTTCGGGGGTGAGGTTGTCCCAATTGACGTCGCGGCGCAGCACCAAGCCATTGTGCCCGGTGATGAAGCGGGGCAGCTCGGCTTGGTCGATCACGCTCAGATCCCGCATGTGGTAGGTGGTGTAGTAGGTAACCTCCGAAGTGTTGAAATCCACGTCGATAAGGGTGAGGGTCTTGCGGGGGGGCAGGGGGCTATTCAGGAGGGGGCGGGGGCCGGAGCCAAGAATGCCGCAATGGAGCAGTTGCAGTTGCCCCTTGTGGCCAGGGTAGTAGCCGTGGTCGTGGCCGCTGATGTAGGTGTGGACGCGGTACTTCTCCAGCAGGGCCCGCTTGGCATCGGCCTCCAGCAACACCTCTCCTGGATCGTCGCGCCCGACGGTAATCGCATAGAGGGGTAGGTGGCCGATAACGATGCGCAACTTGGCCTTCTGAGCCCGTTCGCTGGCCAGTGCTGCTTCCGCCCAGGCCATCTGTTCCGGCGGGATGTAGTTGCAGGTGGCGTCCCAGACTAAGTAAAATACCCCGTCTTTTTCAAAGGTGTAGTAGAAGGGAAAGTCGCCTCGATCCACAAAGTTCAAGCCCGGATCGTGGGCCGGGTCGTTCCAAAACTCACGGGCCAAATCCCGTTCTTTTTGGAAGAGAAAACCGCCCCGCGTGGTGCGGGCACAGGAAGCATCGTGATTGCCCAGCGTGAAGCCGTAGGGGAGTTTGGCGGCTCGCAGCGGGCCGGCCACATGCCGGTCGAAGGCTGCCCACATGGCGCGAATGCGCTCTTCCGAGAGGCGGGGATCCTGCCCGGCCACCATGTCCCCTCCTCCCAAGACGATATCCGGCTGGAAGTAGGGGATGAGGCGGATAGCCCGATCCACCTCTGGGTCGTAGTCCACCGAGCCGTAGATGCCGTTCATATCGCTGATGACCAACAGGCGAAGATCGCGGCGGGCTGGGATGTAGAGGCCCCGGGGAGCTTCTGGATGGGGGACAACCGTGGGCGTAGGCCGAGGGGTAGGGGGGGATCCCACCAACGCGGACAGAGGTACCGAAGTAGGACGCTGCCGACTAGCCCAATAGGCCCCCGCCAATCCACTGCTGCCGGCTAGTCCCAACAAGCCCAAGATCATTTGGCGCCGCCGCATCCTGCTTCTCCTCAACACCCCAGCGGTATTGTAGAAGGGATATCGTCAATAATTGACCCCACTTCTTCTGCACACTGCTTAGAGAGGTCTACGCCAGTGGAGATTTTGCAACAAATCTTCAGAAACTTCGACTTGCAAATGTTAGACTAGTATAAATGAGCAACTGGCTATCTCAGACTCGGTATGACTTGAGGTTTGCCCATGCCTCGCCCTGTAGACTCTTTGGAAGCTGCTTTGGAGCGATGCCGAGAGTGCAATCTGCGCCTCAGCCGGCAGCGTCGTTATATTTTGGAACTGCTGTGGCAATGCGGCGAGCACCTTTCCGCTCGAGAGATCTATGATCGCCTCAATCGGCAGGGCAAGCCTATTGGCCACACATCCGTCTATCAAAATCTGGAGGCCCTGGCCAGCCACAACATTATCGAGTGCCTGGATCGCGCCGATGGGCGTCGCTACGGCAATCGTACCCATCCTCACAGCCATGTCAACTGCCTGGACAGCAACCGCATTTTGGACGTAGATGTGGAGCTGCCGCCGGAGCTGCTGGCCCAGGTGGAGCGGCAAACCGGCACCCGCATCCAGAGCTACCGCATCGAGTTTTTTGGGGTGGAGAACCAGAGCTAAGCCTTGGCGGTTTGGGTAGAGCAGAAGGGATCCCGGCTTGTTCTGGAGAAGGCTGAACCGCTGTCAGTAGGCTCGGTTCTGCCCTTTGCCGATCTGCGACTGGATTTGTTCCAGCGAGCTGGCCGGAGCCAGGCATTTGCTGCCCCAGCACACCAAGCCTAGCGCCCCTTCTGGCAGCGGCTCCGCTTCCGTGGGCAGGGCAAAGACGGTGGTGGGCCAAGTTCGCCGCTGAAAAGCAGGGATGTGCTCGGCCTCTAGGGTGACTTTCACCCAATTGCTGTACCAATCCAGCCCAGCAAACAAACTGGGGCAGGTGCGCGGCTGGGTGCTCATGATGTGAGCAAAGGTTTTCAGGGCCTGTTCTGCCCGTTCCAGGTAGTCCAGATCTCCGGTGATGGCGGCTAGGCGCACCAGGTTGGCAATGGCCACCCCATTGGCCGCGGGCGTGGCGTTGTCCTGAAACTCCTTCTCCCGCACCAACAGTTCAGGGGTGCTCTGGGCATCGCTGACAAAGTATCCCCCCCTGGCCGGATCCCACAGTTGCGCGTCCATCTCCTGCTGGAGCTGGAGGGCAGCCTGCAACCAATCTTGGGGGGTGGGATCCCCCACCAGCGGCAGGCTGACTTGGTGCAAGTCCAATAGGGCTTTGATCAGCAGGGCATAATCTTCCGATTTAGCGGGTACTTGGGCTGTGCCGTCGTAGTTCAGGCGCAGCAGGGATCCCGTCTGGGGGTGGCGCTGCTGGCTGAGGATAAATTGGGCGGATCGCAGGGCCAACTGCAGACAGTCCTCGTCACCGAACACCTGGTAGGCCCGCGCCAGTCCAGAGATCATCAGGCCGTTCCAAGAGACGATCATCTTGGTGTCCGTGACAGGTGGGATCCGCCCCGGCCAAGAGCGTTGGCGGGCCGAGCGGGCATCTACCGCGGGTGGGAAGGGGGTTCTCCGCTCTGTGGAGCCGTAGCGGGCCCGAAACAGATGGGTGGTCAAGGCGGTCTCTACTTCCGGCGGCAGTTCCCCCCCCTGTTTGCGCTGCAAGACGATGCAGCCGGGCCGATCGGGGAAATTGGGCGACAGGTCAAACGCCTGCTGTAGGGCGCGGAAGGTTGCTTCATCCAGCAGATCCTGCAGCTCCTGCCAGCGCCAAACGTAGAACTCGCCCTCCTCCGGCTCCGTGTCCTCCGCCCGGGCAAAGCTGTCGGCATCCTGGGCGGCATAGAAATACCCGGCAGGGGCAGTCATCTCCCGCGCCACCCATTCCACCGTCAGGCGCACCGCCCGCTCGATAGCTGGATCCTGGATCCCGTGGGCCCACAGCTCAGACAGAAACTCCAAGATCTGCCCGTTGTCGTAGAGCATTTTTTCAAAGTGGGGCACCGTCCAGGTGGGATCCACGGTGTAGCGGTGAAACCCGCCGGCCACATGGTCGAAGATCCCTCCCAACACCAAGGCCATGCCCCGCTCCTTAGCCCGTTCCAGCGCCGTCGGCGAGCCGGGGATCCCTTCCGGTGGGTCGAAGCGGGCCGAGCGCAACACCAACTGGGCGTAGGGCATCATGGGGAACTGCTGCACCGCCCCGGCGTTGGCCAGCAAAGGCTGGATTTTGGGGATCCCAGAGCGGAGCAGGTCAGGGGGAAGGTGGTCTTCCGGCACCAGGTCGCTGAGGGTGGTCAGGGCCATCAAAATCTGGCCTTTCATCTCCTCGATTTTGTCTTTTTCCTGGCGGTAAAACTGGAGGATGCGCTGCAGCAAGGTCAAAAAACCCGGACGGCCAAAGCGGGGTTCCACCGGGAAATAGGTGCCCGCGTAAAACGGCACCAGATCATCGGGGGTGAGGAAGACATTGAGGGGCCACCCCCCCTGCCCGCTCATGAGCTGCAGCGCCTGCATGTAGATGCTGTCCAGATCGGGCCGCTCCTCGCGATCCACTTTGATGGGCAAAAAATGGGCATTAAGAAAGGCGGCGATCTCCGGGTTGGAGAAAGCCTCCCCCTCCATGACTGTGCACCAGTGGCAACTGGAATAGCCGATGGACAGAAAAATCGGCTTGTCCTCGGCCCGGGCTTTCTCCAGAGCCTCCGGGATCCAAGGCCACCAATCCACCGGGTTCTCGGCGTGCTTGCGCAGGTAAAGGCTGGAACACGTGGCGAGGCGATTGGCCATAGGTACACCTTCTCACCCTTTTTGCTTCAGGCTAGCGCGTTCTCTTCCCGAGGCCGAGCCAACCCACTGTTGTTCAAGATACACTCACCCACGCCTCTTCTTGCCCTGAGGCTCCCTGTTGGTCAGACCTGCTCCTGTTCGGCAGCCGGGATCAAAAACCCCAGCGGACGCCCGTGTAACACCAGAGTGGTGCTGGGATTTTCCACAAAACCAATTCGCTCGTAAAAGCCGCGCTGATGGGTGGTAAACAGGTAGATGCGCTCCACCGACTGCAGGTGGGGATGGCTGATCAGGGTTTCCACCAGCTTGCGCCCGATGCCCTGGCGGCGGTAGTCGTGATCAACCACAATGTCCCAGAGGACAGCCCGGTAAACCCCATCAGAGGTGGCGCGGCCAAAGCCGATCAGGCGCTCCCCGTCCCAGGCGCTGACCACCGGGTGGCTGTGGGCGATGGCCCGCTCCATCTCTTCCCGCCGGCGATTCTGGGCCCAAAAGGCGTTGCGGTTCAACAACAGCAGGAGCTGCTCCAGATCCAGATCGCCCCGCTCCAGGGAGAAGCGAATGTTGCGGTTGTCCACCGGTTGATGAGAAAGGGCGATGACAGGCTCAGGAGGGGGATCGGACATAGATTCAGACCTTGGCAGCAGCGAGAGTTAACAAGGAATCAAGGGGTCGTCGCAAAACGGAGAACAAACCTGGCCAGGGCTAGCTGGCCGGAGTATTGCTGGCGCTCGCTCCCGCCTGCTCTAGGGCATAGGCTTTGAAGCGCTCCAAGTCCGCCTGGATGGTGCTCTCCACAACTTTGCCCACAAACAGGCCATCCAAGATCTTGCCCAGGATCCCCGGGATCTTGTAGGCCACCGACAGCTTAACAATGGTACTGCCCTTGCGGTCGTAAAAGCGCAGTGCCCCGCGATTGGGCAAGCCTTCCACCGATTGCCAGCCGATGTGCTGGTGTTTCACCACCGTGTGGGTGCGGGAGATCCAACTGAAGGTGAGGCCGCGCGTATCCAGCGTCCACCGCGATAGCTCGTGATCCAGCAGTTCCACTGAGCGGATCCACTTCATCCAGCGCGGCATGAGGGCAAGGTTGGCCCACAGCTCCCACACCTGCTCGATGGGAACCGGCACCTCCACCTGACAGGTGTGCTCTAACCAATCTGACTCGGACATGGGGCCTCCCACACGACATCCGGCAGAACTATCCCAGGGCTTGGCCACAGCGCCTCGGGACAGGCTCCCCGCTTTACAAAATTTTATATCGACCTAAGATAGCATTATCGGCCTCATGAAAGTTCGGGGCTCTGCACTTTCTGGCAGCCCGGTTGTTGGGTCCGAGCAAGTTGTAGCTGCCCCCATAGGGGCAAGGCAGAAGGCAGGTATGATGATTGCCATCTGCAAGCTTCACTTACGTCGGCTCGGTGCGTCCACTCATTTGACTTGATGGAACGACCTCACCATGGTTTCTCAATGGAAACAGCATCTTAAGAACTATTTCGTGGCGGGTTTGCTGGTGGTGATCCCTCTGGCAACCACGATTTGGCTAACGGTGGAGGTGGCCACCTGGAGCATCGGCTTTTTGACCAGCATTCCCAAGCAGTTTAATCCCATCCAGGGGCTGCACCCCATTTTGATCAACCTCATCGATCTGGCGGTGGGCTTGTTGACGCCGGTTGTGTTCATCCTGCTGATCGGCTTCATGGCCCGCAACATTGTCGGCCAGTGGCTGCTCAACCTGAGCGAGCAGTTGCTCCACGCCATCCCGGTGGCGGGGTTGGTCTACAAGACCCTGAAGCAATTGGTCAGCGTTTTGTTTGCCCCCAACAATCAGCGCTTTCGGCGGGTGGTGCTGGTGGAATATCCCCGGCCTGGGGCTTGGGCGCTGGCCTTTGTAACCGGCACCATTCAAACCCCAATCCGGCCGGATGGGCCGCAGCGCTCCCTCAGCCTGTTCGTGCCCACCACCCCTAACCCAACGACGGGCTGGTACGCCATCGTGCCGGAAGACCAGGTGGTGGAGGTGTTCATGCCGGTAGAGGACGCTTTCAAGATGCTCATCTCCGGTGGGATCGTGACCCCGGAAACTTTTGAGGCCGGGCTGCAACGGCGCGAAGGGGCCCTGGCCATGCCCAGCCTGCGGGAGTTGGTGGAACAAGAGCGGGCGGCGGCATCCGCTAGAGCCGACTCAATGGAACCCGAAGTGGGCTTTGAGAGCCAAAGGATCCCCTGATCAGGCTTGTCCTTCTCCCAATAGGTCGGGCTCCCAGAGCTGGTATTCTTTGGCCTGCTCCAGGCGTACATAAAAAGGCTGCATCTGCCGATCCAACCTCTCCACTTGGTCGGGAGAGAAGGCTTTCCAGGCAGCACGGCTGGCCCAGCGGAGGATGAGGTGAACAAGTTCGGGATCCTCTTGGTCCAGCCAGACTTCTTTGCCCAAAAAGCCCGGCTGTTGTCGCAGGGCAGGCCCCCAGATCCGCTCGTCTTCCTGAATGAAGGCCATCTGGCCGCCGGGAGGAACCCGGAAGCAGAGGTGTTCGATGGCGATGGGCTGGTCTGACATCGGCAAAAGTTGGCTCTTGGCTGGCTAGGACGCGGACGAAGGGTTGATCAGCCGCTGCAGGGTGGGGATGAAGTCGGGGTAGGAGATGCGGGCACAGTCGGCCCCTCGAAGGGTGGTGGATCCCTGGGCGGCCAGGGCGGCCACCATCAGGCTCATGGCGATGCGGTGATCGGCGTGGCTGTCCACCTCGGCCCCTTGCAACGGGATCCCGCCTTTGATTTCCAGGCCGTCGGGATACTCGGTGACCTGGGCCCCCATCCGGCTGAGTTCCTGGGCGATGGCCGCCAAGCGGTCGCTCTCTTTAACCCGCAATTCCGCCGCATCGCGAATGACCGTAGTCCCCTCGGCAAAAGCTGCCGCCACCGCCAAAACCGGGATCTCGTCGATTAGCGTGGGAATGAGATCGCCACCAATGCTGCAGCCCCGCAAGCGAGCCGAGCGCACCCGCAGATCCCCCAGGGGTTCACCCGCCATCTCTCGCCGGTTCTCCACTTGAATATCGGCCCCCATCTCCTGCAACACCTGCAGCACGCCGGTGCGGCTGGGGTTGAGGCCCACATCCTGCAGCAGCAACTCGCTCTCCGGCACAATCGAGGCGGCCACCAGCCAAAAGGCTGCTGAGCTGATGTCCCCCGGTACCTGCACCGTCTGGCCCACCAGGCGGGATCCTCCCACCACAGCCACGGTTTTCGCCTCGACATCGACGTGGATCTGGGCGCCAAAGGCCCGCAGCATCCGCTCCGAGTGGTCGCGGGAGAGGGCCGGCTCTGTAACTTGCGTGGTGCCTTCTGCCAAAAGGCCCGCCAGCAACAGACAGGACTTCACCTGGGCCGAGGCCACCGGCGAGTGGTAGTGAATTCCCTGCAGGGATCCCCCCTGCACCGCTAAAGGAGCCAAGGCGCCCCCCGCCCGCCCCCAGATGTTGGCTCCCATCTGCCGCAGCGGCTCCACCACCCGCCCCATGGGCCGTGAGCGCAGGGAGCGATCCCCAGTGACAGCAAAAAAGCGCCCCCGCTGGCCGGCCAGGATCCCTAGCATCAGGCGCAGGGTGGTGCCGGAATTGCCGGCGTCTAAGACATCTGTCGGCTCCTGCAGGCGATCCAAGCCCACCCCTTGAATGCGGACGCACTCGCTGTTGAGCTCGGGGATCCCAGCCCCTAGCGCCCGAAAACAGGCCGCCGTACTGCGAGGATCCTCCCCCAGCAGCAGCCCGTGAATGACGGTTTCCCCTTCCGCCAGGGATCCCAGCATCAGGGCGCGGTGGGAGATGGACTTATCGCCTGGAACCTTGATTTGGCCGCGCAGGCTACGGACTGGCGAAAGTGTCAGGAGGTCGGGAGAAGAGGCGGTGGTCAGCACAGGAGCCGTGACAGCAGATAAAGACAGGGGCAGTCTTGATCATACTCAGGCGTGGATCTGCACCGCTTTCGCCGGCGGTTGAACTCGGGAAAGACAGGCCGTCTTTTGACAGCAGCCCTTCTCGTCCTTGAGGATGAGCTTAACAACATGGATTCCTCGGTCGGGGCTTGGCCTCGGCCTTTTTTTTGCCAGCCCTGATTTTGCAGATGTTATCTACGATATCTAGTGCCTAAAGCTTCCCAGCCACTCATTCTCCCACAATATGCAGGCAATCTCGGCTGGCGGAACATCCATTGGCTTCTGTCGCCCTTGCCTGTAGATTGTGACTGAGCGGCGGCCTGTGATCTTTTCGGGAAGGCTGTGATAGAGTCAATAGGAGTTGTGAACGAGCTTTCCCAGAAAGCGGTCTAACGGTCTCAGGGCTGGGTGGCCAGAAGGGAGAAAGCGATCCTGTAGTCTCGGTAACTCAACAACTTTGCAGAGCAAGGCAAATTACCTTTCCTTTTTGGTTGGTTAAAGTTTTTGTCAAGTAGGATCCTCAGTTGCCGGTCAGCCACAGCCGTGCCTAAAATTGCCGAGGACTGGTGTTTTTCTAGAGGGTCTGTAGATACTATTGATTTTGCCTTCCTTTGGCCTGTTCTTCGCCCATTGACCTTTCGAGACCGACTGCCCTATGACAGATACTCATCCTTGTGCCCCCTGTATTGTGGATACGGGAACTTTGGTAAATAAGCGGGATATTTACCGGCTGCTATCCGATTTGGGACGTGTCCGTTACTTCGACATCGTGGATGGCATGGTACGCAAGCAGGGGGAAGGCTGCGTGATGGATGTTTTTCAGGATCCCACCGCCGCCACGCTGGTGGTAAATGGCAGCCTTTACCTGAATGTGAATAGCTTTGACTACGCCTGTCTGCGGGATCCTGCTGCGGCGGAGGAGCTTGCTGACCTGGGTAAGGAGCGAGCGGGCGTGGTTATTGACTTGGTTCAGGACAGCCGCATCTTGCGCTTGGTCCCCCTGGTGGAGCCGCGGTCGGATCCCGCGGAACTTTTGGGGGATAACCGGGCGTTGCAGGCGGCAGTGGACGTTTTGGCCGCAGGCTGGGGCATAGAGGAAAGTTCTTCTGACTCCCTAGAATAAAGGATTCTAACCCGAAGAATTAGGCCGCCCATCTCGTCCTGAAGTTGGCCGGCACAGTGTGATGCAGATCATTCTTGGGAGGCGGGTCGCAGCCGGTATGATCCACTTGACTCGGAGAGCTTTTCGAGTTTGGGGGTGGTGTGCAGGTTTTTTCAAGGCGACGGCAGCTTCTGGGCAGAGTAGGGGGTCTGTTCGGATTCCTGGTGGCTGTGCTTCTGGTACTGGCGCTCAAGGCTTGCGGGGGAAGTGGTGGTTCCTCTTCGGTAAGTGTCATTCCCGCTCCCACAACCGTCATTCCCACCTCTACTCCAACTGTCGTTCTCACCCCTACCCCGACTGTTTTCCCTTCGCCGACGGCTACCTCTGTTCCCCAGTTCGCGATTGACGTTCGTTTTCCCGACAACAGCCTCACTCCCAGCCAGCAAGCCATTGTCCGCAGCGCGGCCTTGAGGTGGCAGGAGATCATCGTCGGGGATCAGCCGGATCTAGGGCCCACCAACATCCGGGCCGGCGAGTGTGCCGCGGGGTTTCCCAGCACAGCGCTCAATTTTCCCATCGACGATCTGCTAGTGGAGGTGCGGGCAAGAGACCTGGGCGACGAGCGGATTTTGGGGGGAGCAGCTCCCTGTTTTGTGCGGGCCTCCAATGGCCTGCCTTTCTACTCTGTGGTTGTGTTCAACAGCCAAAACCTCTCGGCTTTGGAAGAGCGGGGTGACCTGCCCATTACTGCTTTGCACGAGTTGGGCCATGCGCTTGGCTTTTTGCCCAGCGTCTGGGATCCCAAGGGGCTGACGGTGGGCTTGGTGGGGCGGGATCAGCCGACGCCGCCGGGCTATGACCCCCACTTTATTGGCCCGCGGGCGGTTGCCGCTTTTACCACGTTGGGGGGGAATGCCCCTTCTGTTCCCTTAGAGAACCAGTTTGGGGAGGGATCCCGCGATTCCCACTGGCGGGAGAGCGTCTTGGGTCGGGAGCTGATGACCACCCGCCTCGACCGGGGGGTGCCCAATCCCTTAAGCATCCTTACGGTGGGAGCGATGGCAGATATGGGCTACGCAGTGAACCCGGCGGCAGCCGATGGCTTTGAGCTGGGGCGCAGCCGGCCCCTCTCGGAACCCCTGGAGCTGCAGGAGCTGGAGCTGGCCCTACCGCTGCGGCGCTTCGATGCCACAGGCAGACCGGTGGGGGATCCCTGAGGTTGAAAAAAGCATATCTACCTATAGCCAAGCTGCCCGTTCTTAACAATAATGAGTGGCCAGTTGCAGAACGTTACGACATCGGCAAAATGGGCATTCTCAAAAAGCTGTTCGGCGGTCTTTTTTCCTTCTTTGGCATTCTCTTCGGCGGTCTGGTGGATTTTGTAACCGGGCCTTTTCGCTCGGCGCCTGGACAATCCGCTCCAAGCCAGTCGGCAACTTCCTCTAACTCTGCGGCAACGGCTGCACCTGCCAAGCCCAAAGTGGTGGTCGAAAGGCCCTTTGTGCCCAACGAGATCCCGGCTCCGCGTCCTAACCGTCGCCCTGGCCCAGCTCTAGATCTGTTCCGCGCCATGGCCCAAGAGATCCCGTCGGCGCGGGCCTAGCTTGCCCTGCTTTTGGGGAGCAGCTCGTAAGATGGAGATGGCCCTGTATTCTGGAGACTGCTCCCTATGTCGGATCTTTCTTTCTCAGAACAAGAACGGCTAAAACAGCTTGAGCGCGAACTGGAGCAGGCAGCTGCGGCCTCTGGGGCGCTGAGCTCGTCTCAGGGGAAAAATGCCGTTCGCACTTGGGCTGAGACATGGGGGCGTCCACTGCTGACGGTTTTGGCCATTTTGGGCTGTATCTTGCTGGTGGGGCTGGTCTTCCGGGTTTTCACCACTGTTCTCAAGTGGGCGGTGGTGGCGGGTCTGGGCTACCTGCTCTACGTCTGGGTGGTGGCGCCACGGCTGGGCCTTCCCACTGGAGCGAGGCCAAAGGCAGAAGACAGGGATCTGGACAGCTTTTGATGCGCAGGGATCCCTGGCGGGCCCGCGCCTACCTGGCAGCGGCTATCTTGGGCTGGGCCACAGCGGCCAGCGCCTTTAAGTTCGGGTTGCAGCACCTCTCACCGACGGTCTTGCTGATTTTTTCGGCGTGTAGCTCCTGCCTAATCTTGGGGATGGTTCTGGTGGTAACAGGGCGGGCGCCTCTTGTCCGCCAGCAGAAGGGATCCCAAATTGGCCTGTCGGCGCTGCAGGGGCTGCTCAACCCGTTTGGCTACTACGGGGTGCTCTTCCAAGCCTATGATCGCCTCTCGGCCCAGGCGGCACTGGCTTTAAATTACACCTGGCCGCTGCTGCTGGCTCTCTTGGCGGTGCCGCTGTTGGGGGAGCGCCTGCGCGGGCGGCTGCTGCTGGCTTTGGGAACGAGCCTGGTGGGGGTGGTGCTGGTGGCCACGGGGGGCTCCTGGGGCACCCTGCAAGTGGAGGATCCCTGGGGAGTGGGACTGGCGGTGGGCAGCGCCGCTATTTGGGCCCTCTACTGGCTGCTCAATGTGCGGGATGGACGGGATGCCGTGCTGAAGTTGTTCCTGGGGTTTGTCTTCGGCAGCGGCTATTGCCTGGCGCTATTGCCGTTGCAGGAGCTGAGGTGGACTCTAGCAGGGCTGGGCTGGGCGGCCTACATCGGCTTGGCGGAGATGGGCCTGACTTTTGTGTTCTGGCTGCGGGCGCTGGAGCTGGCGGACGAGCGCGGATCCCTGGCCAATTGGGTCTATGTCACGCCATTCCTGTCGCTGGGGTTGATCGCGGTGCTGTTGCAGGAGCCGATCGCGCCAGGATCGCTGCTGGGCCTGGGCCTCATCTTGGCCAGCAACCTCTGGGGATCCCGGCGGGAAAAGTCTCAGCCTGTGCTTTCCTAAGGCTATGGCGGTGAATCCAGTTCCTCTCTATGTGGCGGCAACGGCCCATGGGTTTGGTCACGTCACCCGGCTGACGGCGGTGGTGAACACTTTGCGGCGGCGGGAGCCGCAGATCCTGCCCATTTGGGTGACGCCGGCTCCCGCTTGGCTGCTGGAGCGCTACGGGGAAGGGGAGTTTCTGCATCGGCCCCGCGCTTTGGACGTGGGGGTGGTGCAGCCGGATGGGCTGCAGGCGGATCTGCCGGCGACGTTAGCGGCCCTGCGGGCGTTCCAAGCGGGGTCTGCCGACCTCATCCGAGAAGAGGCGGAGTTCATCCGCAGCCAGGGGGTGCCGTTGCTGCTAGGGGATGTGCCCCCCATTGCCGCCGCCATTGCCGAGGCCGCCGGGATCCCCTGCTGGATGGCCAGCAACTTCGGCTGGGACTTTATCTATCAAGAGTACGGCCCCCAGTTTCAGCCCTTTGTAAGCTGGATCCGCGAGCTGTACGGGCGCTGCCAGCGGCTGTTTCGCCTGCCCTTTGCTGAGCCTATGGGCGCCTTTCCCCACCAGGAACCCGTGGGGTTGACGGGGTCGGATCCCCGCTACTTGGCTGAGGAGGTGGCCCAGCGCCTAGGGCTGGAGCGGGAGCGGCCCACGGTTTTGTTGACCTTTGGCGGGCTGGGGCTGCAGGGCTTGCCCTACGAGCGGCTTTTGGATTTTCCCGACTGGCAGTTTCTCACCTTCGACCCCAAGGCTCCCCCTCTGCCTAACCTGCAGATTCTGGACGGGCAGAGGTGGCGCCCGGTGGATGTCATGCCTCTCTGCCGCTGGGTAGTGTCCAAGCCGGGCTATGGCACCCTAGCGGAGGCGCTGCGCTGTGGGATCCCCATGGCCTGTGTCAACCGTTCCAGCTTTGCCGAGTCGCCCCTCTTGGTGGAGGGATTGCGGCGCTACGGCTGGCATCGTATCCTCTCGCCGGAAGAGTTCTTTGCGGGATCCTGGGACTTCTTGCGGGATCCCCCTCACCCACCCCAGGCGTCGGAGGAGCTGGATCGCAAGGGCAATGAGGCCATTGCGGACGCCATCGCGGCGTTCCTGAGGCAGTAGCATAGGGAGCAGCTTCCTGGAGTGGATCCCATGGCCGGCAGCACAACCGAGTCTTTGCGGCAACTCTACGAGGAACTGCCCTATCCCAACGTACCCATTGAGGCGTCGGGCCGCAGCGCCATCGGTAGTCTGTACCGCCTGAGCTGGACGACGGCCCAATACGCCCGTACCCGCGCCATCCTGCCCAGCGAGGGGATCGCCATCCTCAACGTCGGCTGTGGCTCCGGCTGGGAGACCTTGATCTTGGCGGAGGCCAACCCAGGGGCGCGGCTGGTGGCCTGCGACCTCTCGCCGGCGTCGGTGCAGGCAACGGAGCGGCGCCTGCGCTACCACGGCTTTGGGGAGGTGGAGCTGCATGCCCTCAACCTGTTGGAGATTGAACAACTGGGGCAGCAGTTTGACTTCATCAGCCTCAACGACGTGCTCTATCTGCTTGAGGATCCCGTGGCGGGCTTGAAGGCGCTTAAGCGGGTGCTCAAGCCGGACGGGATCTTGCGGGCCAACCTGCACCACGCCTACCAGCGGCAGGTGATCTTCCGCCTGCAGGAGGCGTTTCGGCTGCTGGGCCTGTTTGAGCTGCCCACCCCCGAAGCCTGCCGGCGGGTGCGGGAGTTCATGGCCAGCCTGGCCTCTGACGAGCTACGCGCTGCCCTGCACTGGGATCCCCAGATCTACAGCGACGACACCAACATCCGCGCCAACTACCTCTTACCCGGCGACAAAGGGTTTTTGCTCCCGGATCTCCTGCGCATGCTTCAAGAGGCGGAGCTGGGCTTGGTTTGCCTAGTGGACTACGCCGACTGGGATCCGACGCTGCTCTTCAAAGACAGGGCCATGCCGGCTTGGCTGCAGGCGGAGCTGGACAAGCTTTCCCCTGCCGAGCAAAACCACTTCTACGAGCTAATCTACCCCAACCACCGCCTAATCGACTTTTGGGCGGAGCACCCCGGCTCTTCCCTGGTCTTGCCCTGGAGCGACGCCGACTGGCTGGAGGGCAGGGTGCAGCTCAACCCCATCCTGATGGACAACGCCGAGTTTCGCCACAACTTTGCCCAGGCCCACGACAAGAAGCTGGAGTTTGCCATGAACTGGCCGGGGGCCAGCCGTGGGCGCCTGACCATACCAGCCCCCCAGATGGCCTGGCTGGGATCCCTGTTGCAGGGGCCAGTGGCGGTGGCCGGCCTGATCGAGCAGGCGGCCCAAGCCCATCGGATCGACCAGGAAGCGGCCCAGGAGCAGGTGCTCACCTACCTGGCAGGGCTGGAGTCGTTTCTGTTTGTGATGTTGGATCCCAGCCCAGCTTCTCTTGCCAAAGAAGGGAT
>NZ_JANSJI010000147.1:0-5815 GCF_047462475.1 Synechococcus sp. H55.11 | reverse complement strand
GCAACCACTTCCAAAGTTATCCCGAATACCAATGAGACGAACACCCCCTCACCCCCAGCCCCTCTCCCAGAGGGAGAGGGGGGAAGTGGATCTTGCCGTTCTCTATCACTCAGGGTCAGCTATCCCCGCCGGATCCTCCCAGTGAAGCGGATCCGGCCAGGTTTCTTCTTGCCATTCCACCTCAAAGCACTCTTGGGCCATTTGGAGAAAATGTTCGATCAGTTCAGGGATCCCCGGCGCTGTGGGGCAAAGGTCGTACACGCCAATCACCTGAGAGCCGGGCAGGTATCGTTCCCACAGCTCGAAATTGGGCCGCAACAGCAGGGATCCCTGTTGCAGGATCCCCCAGGGTTGCCACAGTTGGGCGTTGCCCATCAGCTTTTTGCCCTGCCAGCTCAGATCGGCGCGGGTACGGGCGGCGAAGCAACTGACTTTGTTGTGGTAGCCCGGGTCTGGGGTTAGGCGGTTCTGGCCAGCAGGTCGGTCGTGAGCAGAAACGCGTGGATCCACCGCAATGCCCAGCGCCGCCAGGCCCTCTACCCAAAAGCGGCAGCAGAAGTCGTACACGCAGGCCCGCTGCAAACGGGGCAGCCGACGTTGGAGGTAAGAAAGGGGCAGCACCAAGCTGTAGGTCAGCTCCGCTGCCTCTTCAGCCGCCTGGTGCAACACCGCCCGTCCGCCGGTGGGCCGGCGCACCACTGGGATCCCTGGCGCTGAATCGGGCCAGGCCTGGTGCCGCCCTAGGGAGAGGGTGAGCCGATCCCAGCCGTAGAAGCGCAAACAGGGCCTGGGAGCATGGCGCAGCCGCTGCAAAAGCCAGGCATCTTGTTCCATCTGCCAGCCGCCAGGAGCCACGCGATAGGGCAGCCAAGCTCCCTGGGATCCCATCTCAAGCGGGGGGAAACTCTGCTCGCAGCGGCTCGTCGTATTCATCGGCCAGGCTGGCGACAATGGTGACGGCCCGCGAGATCTCGCCCGCACTGATCCCCTCGAGAGTGCGGTAGTGGTTGAGGACTACTTGGTTATTCCAGATGCAAAAACGGGCTTCCAGCGTGTCGCTCCAATTTTTCTCCAGCAGCTTCTGCATGAGCTTAGCAGGCTCCGCCACCGGCAGAGAGAGAACGGGAGACCACACCAACAGGGTATCTTCGGGGGATTCGCCGCTCAGGTGGACGAACACTTCCGCAGTGCCGTAGGTGAATTTCCAGGTGTGACCCTGCTCGTGGTTCTCGTAGGCGGCATCTTCCTTGAGGCTGGAAACCACCGCCGAGACGACCTCAACATAGCGAACAGGTTCCTCCAACTCTGAAAAAACCTCTGGAGAACGGTCAATGAGCGGCTCGCTGTAGGCCATGATCTTTCCCCTACTCCCTGTCTAACCACCTTAACTATACTGCCTAGCCCTCCCACCTACCTGCCATGCTGCCGGATCCGGCTCAGGCCAGAATAGGACTGTTCGCGGTTAGGAAGGTTGCCTATGCCCCAGATTGACGTTCAAGGACGCACCCTCACTTGTGAGGCGGGCGCCAACCTGCGCCAGGTGCTGCTGCAAGCCGGGATCCCGCTCTACAACCCGCCGGCTCATATCCTCAACTGCCGCGGTCTGGGCACCTGTGGCACCTGTGCCGTACAGATCGAAGGGGCTGTTTCCCCCATGGGCTGGCGAGAACGGGCCCGCCTGTCTTTGCCACCCCACCAACTCCCGTCCACTGCGGCGGCCCAGGGCGGCAACGGGCTGCGCTTGGCCTGTCAGGTGCAGGTGCTGGGAGATCTCAAAGTCACCAAATGGCCGGGCCTGTGGGGACACCGGATCCCGCCCGCCTCTCAAACCTAAGGATTCTAAAAAAACCTGAGGGAAGCCCTATGGAAGCTCCATCCCACCCCTCCCAAAAGGCTGTCGGCATTGTGGGAGCCCTGCCGGAAGAAGTGGCCATGCTCACACAAGCAATGGAGATCCATTCTGTCCATACCCATCTGGGGCGGCAGTTCCATCAGGGATCCCTGGCCGGACAACCGGTGGTGGCGGTTCAAGGAGGGGTGGGCAAGGTGCGGGCGGCAACTACGGCAGCCCTGTTGGTGGCCCACTTCCCTTTGCGGGGCATCATCTTTACCGGCGTGGCCGGGGCCTTGGCCGATCACCTACAGATGGGAGATGTGGTGCTGGCCCACACTGCCATCGAGCACGATTTCGGCACCGGACGGCCCGAAGGCTTTGTCCTGGGGATCGACTTTATTCCCGAGCTGCGCCACCCCCTGGCTGAGGCCGACAGTGCCCTCTACGACTTAATTGTGGCCCACCCGGAGCGGATCCCTCTCCACCCTCTGCAAGGTCGGGATCCCATCATTTATCAAGGCTTGGTGGCCACCGGCGATGTGTTCGTGGCCGACGCCAACCTGCGCCGCCAAATCCGCGAGCGCACCGGGGCTCTGGTGGTGGAGATGGAAGGGGCGGCTGTGGTGCGGGTGGCACAAGAAGCCGGGATCCCTTGTCTGCTGGTGCGCTCGGTCAGCGATGCAGGAGACGACGCCGATTTCTTGAGCTTCTTTCAGACGGCGGCGCTCAATTCGGCGGCAATCGTCCACACGGTTCTGCAAAGCCTGCCCCAGACCTTGCTGTAGCCCGGCTGGACAGAGCAGAGGAGGAGTTGGGCTTGGCCGCGCTCACGTCAGTTGTTCATCTCCCGCTCCAGCTTGGCCATCGCGATCTGGCTTTCCAAGCGGGAAATGCCCTCGCGGATAGCTGTCGCCTGGGCCTCAACCTCGTCCAGGGAGCGACGAACCGCCTCTGCGGCACTCATGTGTTGGTTCCGCTGCACCAAAGCCTGGCGCGCCAGTTCGTCCTGGTCATGTTGGCTGGCCTTCTCGGCTCTGACAAACCAATCCTCAGCCTTTTGCAGCAGTTGATCGTACTGCCGTTCCAGTTGTTTGCAGCTGGCCAGCGTTGTGGCCAGGCTGCGCCGCAGTTGTTTCAGATCCCGCTCCATCTGGCGGATGCTCGCGTTTTTCTGGCGAGGCTTTTTCCACAACACTTTGCTCAGGCCCACCATCACCACTGCTGTGGCAATGCCCACGCCCGCTGCCGCTGCCGGGTTTTCCCGCAGGAAGGAGCCGTCCAAAACGTTGGATCCCGCAAAGGCCGAGGTTTGCGCGGCTGTCTCCCGAAACTCCCAGGGCATCACCGGATTGCGTTGCTGCCAAAAACCTCGGCGCGCCGCCTGGGCCAATTCTTGAGCTTCCAGGTAGCGCTCCCGGTTGGCCCCGTACAAAAAGCGCTCGTAAACCGCCGCCTGCCCCTGGCGCAACATCTCCAAATTCACCAAGCCCTCAGAGTTGTACACCTGGGCAATGTGCAGCCCTTCCGGCGTGACGTAGAGGGTATCCACCTGCACCAGGGATCCCGGCGGCAGCAGGCTTTGCAAAGCCTCTTGTGAGAGCCGCCCCCAGCGTCCCTGCGTCAGCTCCGGCGCATCCACATAGGCAAGGCGAAAACGGGTGGGCCTGCCGTTCAAGTCTGCCCAAAAGGTGTCCCCATCCACCACCGACCGTACTCGCGCTGTCGCGGAAGATTGGGCCGCTGCAGGGAGGACAAACCAAGTGCCCGAAAGGACAGCCGCCGTCATCAGGAGAGAAGTTCTTGAGGCCATGGGGATCACTCCTATTGTGCAGAACAACAAAAGTTAAGAAATAATAAGAAATGGGGAGGCTGCGGGAACCCGCCAAAAGCCTGAGGCGTCTTCGCAGACTGGCAGAAGCAAATGGGCTGCTGCTTCCTCGGAAAGAGGCGCCAGAGCCAATAACTCACCCGCGTCAGAGAAAGCAACTTCTCCGACGCGGAGCTTGCCCTTCTGCAAAAGTCGGCTCCCAGGATGAGAATTTGGGTTAGAGTCTAGCTCACCTCTTGGGGCAACGTCACAACCCTAGATGGCAATCTTTGTCCAGTTAGCTTAAAGAGTTTCCCTGACTGGTTCCCGCCGCGGGTGGCACGGTGGCAGCACGCTGAGACCTCTGTACCAACAAGTCTGGGAAGCGTGAAGCCCGTACGCTATCGGTTCGCGCAGCGTGCTGTAAGCCATGTTGTGTTGACTCAACGAAGATGAGGGTCGGGAGTGCGTCACTGGATTGGAATCACAGGCGCAAGCGGTAGGGCTCTTCCTCAAGTCCACTGGGCAGAGGCGGCGGGAGAATCTCGATCTCGCCCGTGGGCAACGTGCGCAGCACCGTCCCCAATTGGGTCAGTTGTTCCAGAACAAACTGGCGGGTATCCCGGTCGCTGGTGGCGTTAAACACGCTTAGCCAGACATCGAAGCGGGAGCGGCGGCTGAGGGGGCTGCGGGCGATGTTGTCCCCCAGTTGGCGAAAATCGTCACCGGGCAAGCCCACCTGTTCCCGCCAGGCGGCGGCTTGGTAGTAGTCGCGGCGGCCCGCTTCCGCATCCCCCAAAAACATGAAGTTGATCAGGGCGCGATCCACGTAGAGCCGCCAGGCATCGGGGTTGTTTTGGGGGTTAAACTGCTGCAGGCCGCGATCCAAAATCTCGACGGCTTTTTCCGGCTGGCCAGCCCGATAGGCCAACACCAAGCTGGAGAGGCGGTAGCCTAAGAAGAAATTGGGATCCAGCCGCAGCATGTGGTCGAAGTACTCGTAGGCAAGGCCGTAGCCGGTTTGGGCGCGAGCAGGGGCGTCGCCGTAGTACTGGATCAGCTCCAGCCACAGCCAGGAGGCGCCCAGGTTGCGGTAGCCCAGCCAGCCCAGGGTGGTGGCCAGGGCAATGTTGCGGTTTTTGCGGGCCTCGGCATTTTCCAGGGCCTCTAGATTGATTCGCTCCAGCATCGGCACCTGCAGCCGTACCACCAGGATCCCGCACAGCAGCGCCCCGCCCACGGCGGCCAGGGTGCCTGTCAGGGAGAAACGGGAGCGGCGACGGGGCAAAGCAGCAGCAGTCATGGCCAGTTCTCAGCAGATCTCTATTGCTCGGCAGCGCCGCCGCGACCAGCGGCTAGACTCAATCATAGCGATGGCCTTGCTTCTCTCGATCTCCCTTGCACTTTTCCCCTGCCGATGACCAGATCTGCTCTCTCGGCTGCAGACCGGGCCCTCAGCCTCTACGAGGCCCTGCCCTACCCCAATGTGCCCCTCTCCCAGTCGGCCCGCAATGCCTTGGGGGAGATGTTCAAGATGAGCTACGCCACCGCCCAGTACCTGCGCACCCACATGCTCGTCCCGTCAGAGGGCAAGGTGATGCTTAACGCCGGCTGTGGCTCCGGCTGGGAGACGCTGATGATGGCGGAGGCCAATCCGGGCGCCCAGATTGTGGCTTGTGATCTGTCGCCGGCTTCCGTCAAGCTCACCGAGGAACGCCTGCGCCGCCACGGCTTCACCGATGTCCAGTGCTACGTCCTCAACGTGCTGGAGCTGGATCGCCTGGGGATCCAGTTCGATTTCATCAGCCTGAACGACGTTCTGTATTTTTTGGCGGATCCCACTGAGGGCTTGCGGGCGATGAAAAAGGTTCTCAAGCCCGAGGGCATTATTCGCGCCAATCTCCACAGCCGCCGCCAACGCCAGGTGTTTCTCCGCCTGCAGGAAGCTTTGCAAAAGGTGGGGCAATTCGACGTCCCGCCAGCAGTAGGCGCCAAGAACGTGCGGGAATTCATGGGATCCCTGCAGGAAGAGGTGGCCAAGGCAGTGCTGTGGAACCCGGCCAACTATACCGAAGACGCCGCCATCCTGAACAACTATCTGCTTGCCAACGACAAGGGATTTACGATCCCCGAGGTGTTTGGCATGTTGCAGCAGGCAGGGTTGGGCTTTTTAA
>NZ_JANSJI010000146.1:0-1395 GCF_047462475.1 Synechococcus sp. H55.11 | reverse complement strand
GCGTCGCATCCAGCTTGGCGGCTTGCGACACAGACACCTTGAGCTTGCAGGAGATGGTCAAGGCTTGGTTTATGCTCCTATTTTATCTCATCAGATGCTATATTGTTGTCCGGCTTCTTGCATTCCTCCGGACGCAAGGACTCCGTCCCGCTTCGCGAACGGCTACGCCAGAGCGCGGGGCTCCTGCGGTTTCTAGCTGAAAAGGGGTATCCAAATCCAGGTCAGGAACGTATAGGCTTTAGGCGTCCAAGAACGGTTTGCCGGCACCCAACTATGCGGATCACTTGCTACCCCGATAACCTCACCTTTGAGGCCAATCCTCTGCTCACGATCTTGGAAAACCTACTGCAGGCCGGGGTGCGCCATGTCCATGCCTGTGGCGGCAATGCCGCCTGCTCCACCTGCCGGATCATGATTTTGGAGGGCAGCCAAAATTGCCGTAGCATGACCCCTGCTGAGAAGAAGTTGGCCGAACGGCTGGATCTCCCCGTGCATATCCGCCTTGCCTGTCAAACCCGCATCACCGGGGATGTGACGCTGCAGCGGCTGGTGCTCGATAGGGCAGATGTGGAGGTGGCCCAGCATCAACTGCAGGCTCAGTCCATCGGCGAGCAGACCACCGCCGCCATTCTCTGCGCTTCGCTGTGGGGGACGGCCAATTTCGACGAGGAGAACTTTCCCTACGATGTTGTTTACACTTTGGGTCGCCACTTCGTCCAAATGGAGTCGGTGGTACAGCGATACCAAGGAGTGTTGGCCAACCAAAGCGGGCTGAGAAGTCTGGCCCTGTTTGGCTTGGGACAACCCGAACGGGCAGTACGGCAGGCTCTGCAGGCGGGGTTGGCGCTTTTGCAATCGGTGGCGGAGCTGAACAGGTTTCTGCGACAGCTCACTTACCCAGAGGTCCGGCTTACCCTCGGGATCCACCATGGCCCAGTGATCCTACTCCACATCGACCCACAAGAGCCGCGGCGAGTTTCAGCCTTTGGCAAGGCAGTGAGTTTTGCCACCTGGCTGGGATCCCTTGCTGAACCCCTCGATCCCCCCAAAAAGCCCCAGGAGAGGCCGAACTCGCAGCTGTTGATCTCGGCACCTGTGTATCGAGCAGCGCAGGACTTGTTCTTGCAGGTGGAGCCCCTTGCTCTGAAGCCTTCCCCTGAGGCCAAGCCGATTCAGGTCTTTAGGGTGCTGCCTGGTCAGGTCAAGTTGCCTGTTGATGAAGAGCCAACTCCGCAGGCCGTGACGCCCCAACCCACCGGCTGGCTAGAGGCGCTGCAGGAATGGCTGCGGGCCTGGTCGCGCTTCTGAGGGATCCCCTAGAATCCAGCACCGACCTGCTAGAGCTGCTGCACCTGGGCCTGTAGGTAGGGGATCCCCACCCGGTGGCAATAGTCG
>NZ_JANSJI010000145.1:21731-23056 GCF_047462475.1 Synechococcus sp. H55.11 | reverse complement strand
GCCGATAGGTGCCCAAGGCGCGGGAGGAGGGGGTGGGGGTGGGGATCCCGGTTGCCATGGAATACCCTCGCAGTCGGTGCAGGGAAGGAGAGCCTGCGGATGGAGCGCAACGGGAGCCTCGCGGGCAGATTGCAACTGCTCAGACGTGATGACAAAGCTGGCCCAAAGGTGCTTCAGACGGGGATCCCGACCGGGCGGAATATCGGCGAAAGTTCGCCCTGGGGGTGTGGCCGTGCGGGTGCCGGCAGCCGTGCCGTCCAGAGGCAGCGTAGAAACTGGATCGCCGGCACAGCTCCCCAAAAAAACGACCGACAAGATCAGCGGCAGCGCCCAGCAGATTAAGGGCTTGAGTGTGCAGTTGGATGGCTGCCTCCGGGATCCCTGGATCATGGCTTCACCTCAATACACCACTCCTACGTGAGGCCCGCAAAGGGTTTTCCCGCTAACCGCTAGCAGGATCTTGCCGCAAAGGCCCGCTCCCCAGGTCTGATCCCGATCACATCCTTGGTCGCAGCAGAGCCCGCCCGCACCGTCTGAAGGCGGGCCAAAGCGGGGAACGCCGGCCCCTACCCCTGCGGCACCGCCGCCGCTTCCGGGTAGATGACCAACATGCCCTCGTAGAGGATTTGGCCGGGCTGCAACTCCAGGCGGTCGATGCGCACGCCCGGATCCAACTGAATGGGGAAATCCGCCAGGCCGGGGATGGGGATCTCTTGGCCTTCGCTCACCCACAGAGGGTTGACCAGCCGCAACTGGTTGGGGCCCTGGGCCTGTAGCCCGGTTAGCACCGTAACCGGCACCTCCACCCCCTCGGGAGTCACCAATTGGGCCTGGATGCGCAGCCGATTTTGCTCCAAGGTGACCTGGGGCTGGCGGATCAAGAAGGGCACCGCTTGACCTCCAAAGGGCAGTTGCACCTGTGCCTGGGCCAGTTGAGACTGGATGAGGGGAGCCTGAAGGGTGCGGTTAAGATCGTCTTCGGTGAGGCGCAAGCTCACCTGCACCGGCACAGGGGCCAACAGCCGCAGCGGGCTGCGTCCTTGGATGGCTTCGCCCACGTTGAGGCGAATATCCTGGCCCTGCAGCCGCAGGTGGCTGACCTGGAATCCCTGATAGATAAGGTTGTCTCCCGACACCTGGGCCTGGGGGATCTGGCCGTTCAAAATCTGGGCGTCGGAACCGGCGATCTGCACCTGCAAGTTGTCCACCTGCTGCACCTCGGAGCGGATCCAGGCGGCCACCAAAGGGCTGAGCAGGGATCCGGCAATCTGGGCAAATCCGGGCCAAGGCCAAAACATGGTGGGCAAGCCAAGCAGCAGTGCCAA
>NZ_JANSJI010000145.1:0-21631 GCF_047462475.1 Synechococcus sp. H55.11 | reverse complement strand
AGAGAAGAGGGATCTGGAGCAGGCCGACGGCAAGACGGGAACAGCACTGGGTACCTCAGGAGCGACGACAAGCGATATTTTTCTGCCCAAACTACGACTAGGCTAAGGCAGGACTGCTCCACCGAACAGAGGGATCCCCCGCACACTTGGCGGAGCTAACCATCCGTCAACTGCCACCAGAGATACCCCAGCCGCAGGTAGTGAAGCCGCAGCCAGGGCAAAGGGAAAACGCGAGGCGGCTGGCGAAACAGAGCGCTGATGGGGGGCCGGCTGCCGGCGATCTCCTGGGCCAGCATTTTGCCCGCCCACACTGCTGTGGCCACGCCGCTGCCATGGTAGGCCAGGCCATACCACAAGCTGGGATCCGTCGGCGAAGGGCCAATATGGGGGTGAAGCTGCCGCGAAAGGCAGACCAGGCCGTTCCAAGCGTACTCGATCTCCACCCCCTCCCAGGTGGGAAAGAGGCGGTAGAGCTGCCGAGTCATCCAAGCCTGCAGGCGCTGTCGTTCTGCCGGAGTATTGCGGGTGCCGCCGCGCCCCCCAAACAGCAGGCGCCCGTCCGGCAGAAGACGGTAATAGAACAGCAGCCGCCGCGTGTCGTAAACCGGGGTCGGATCCCACCACCCCTGCGCTTTTTGCTCCGCAGGCGTCAGAGGGCGGGTGACCAGGATGTTGGACAGCACCGGCAACAGGGATCCCGCCAGTTGGGGGTACAAGGTCTCTGGGGTGTAGCCGTTGGTGGCGATGACCAGGTGCCGGGCCCGCACCGTTCCCCCTGGCGTGTGGCAAAGGTGCTGGGATCCCACCTTTTCCCAGGCGATGACCGGGCTGGCGCTGTGCAGTTGCGCTCCCCACCTGTGGGCCGCTTGGGCCAGCCCTTGGGTGAGCTTAAGGGGGTTGAGGCCAAACCCCACCCCGATGTGGAGAGCACCATAGTTCTCTTGGCTGTCAAAGCCCCGTTCCCGCAGCTCTTTGGGGCTGAGGAGCTGGGCCGGGTAGCCTGCCACCTGAGTACAGATCTGGTATTCGGCCTCCAATTCCGGCCAGGCCTGTGGACGATGGGCCACCGCGTAGCAGCCTTGTCCCTGCACTTCCAGCGAGAAGCCCTCGACGGCGGCCAGCTCCTGCACCGTCTCCACCGCCTGCCATTGATCCCGGTAGTAGCGCTCCGTCTCCGCCAGGCCCACCCGCCGCACCATCTGGGCATGGGTGAGATGGCTCGCCCCCACCCCGCAAAAGCCGCCGTTGCGCCCTGAGGCCCCCCACCCCAGGGATCCCGCTTCCAACAGGCAGGCGGAAATGCCGTGGTCGCGGGCCAGGTGCAGAGCCGTCGATAGGCCCGTCAATCCGCCCCCCACAATGACCACCTCGGCGCCCACCTGCCCCAGCAAAGGAGCCGGATGCCGCCAACCGGCATTCTCTATCGTGCTGTCCCAGTAGCTGCCGACCGGACAAGCAGGATCGTAGGTGCTGGCAGGATAAAGGGCTTTTCTCATGCGAACAAGAAAGAGAATATCCTACTGGGCAACGCTGTCGCGACCGCCAGCGGCAGCTTCCACGTCGGCAGGAGTGTTGCACTCCAAGAAGATCTCGGGGGTATAGAGCTCCACCTCCTGTACCCGTTTACCCAGATCCTGCAACAACCGGCGCAGGCCCAGGGTTTCCTCTCGGAGACACAGCAACTCTTCCCGCAAGCGCCCGTCGATCAGGGCGGGGTGTCCTCGTCGTCCTCGATGCACCGGCACCGTCGCCCAAGCGCGATGGCGCAGATGGTACTCCAGCAAGCTGTGGTAGATCCAGGCCGGACGGGGCTGATCCACCCCCGAAATGGCCAACACGCGAAAATCGGCAGGGATCCCTTCCACCCCCACCCGAATAGAGTGGGTCTTGCCCAGCTCAGGAGCCGGATTGATCAGCACCTCTGCCCCCGCCAAGTGAACTTGGGCCGCCGCCAGATGCTGGGATCCCAGCACCACCCAAGGGTGAAACCCTGCCTGTCGCCACTGAAAAATCTGGTAAGAAAGCAGGGTTTGCCCATCTTTCCAGGGCACCAGGGCTTTCGGTTCTCCCATCCGCGTGGAAAACCCAGCCGCCAGGATCAGCGCATGCAGCTTCAGGTCATTTGCCAAGGATCTTCACCAGCAGAATGCCAAACAAGTATAGAAACGTCACCGCCCCGGCCAAGAGGCTCTGGGTGAGGGGATCCGTGGAAGGGGTGAGAATGGCCCCTGCCACCACCGAGCCCAGAACCACGTAACGCCAGCCCTTGAGCATTTGCTCAGCACTCACCAGCCCCAACCCCCCCAGCAGCGCCTGCAAAATCGGCACCTGAAAGGCCAAGCCGGTGCTGAACAACAGCAGCAGCACAAACTCAAAGTAGCGGTCGATGGACCAGGCCTGATCCACCACCCCTTCGCCATAGCGAATGAAAAAGTTAAGTGCCGCCGGAATGAGGAGATAGTAAGCAAAGACCAAGCCAGCCACAAAGAGAAGGCTCGATCCCAGCACCACCGGCCCCAGCAGCTTGCGCTCCTTCACGCTCAGCCCCGGCAAGACGAAGCGGGCAATTTGGTAGAGCAAAAAGGGCGTGGCCAACAGCAACCCCGAATAGGCCGCCACCTTCATGGAGACGAAGAAATACTCCCCCGGCGCCAGTTGCAAAAAGGTCACCCCCCGCGCCGGCACCTCCAGCAGGGCGACAATGCGGTTCACCACCAGAAAGCAAGCAATGATGCAGATCGCCACCGCGATCACGCTGGCCAACAGGCGGCTGCGCAGCTCCTCCAAGTGCTCCATCAAGGTCATCTCGACCTCGTAGGGAAACTCCGGATCCGGCACCCGCTCAGAGTCAGGGGTTACCGTGGCTTGGGGCGAGGGCTCGGTCTCAGAGACAAGGGTCATGGGCCAAGGCGTAACGAAACATTCCCCGCTATCTTAGCTCTGCCCCGTCCTCGGGGAAAAGCGCCTGCCGAGAGCTCGGTCAAGGCCTGTAGAGATGGGTTGAACTGCCAGGACAGACATGATGAGCTCCTCCCCGGCTCAGGGGCTGGGGAACATCCCTCTCCAGCCGGGGATCCCGTGTGCGATAGGATCAAAAAGTGCCGAAATCCTGAGGGCCTCGGATCGAGTGCGCCCGTATTCCTCACCCTTTCAGCAGTATGGCCAGATCTCCAGCTTTGTGGCTCAGTCGCCTCGCTTTTCTGCGAGGGCTGATCTTTATCTTGGCAGTGGTGGCTGCCCTCGTCTATCTGGGCTTTAGCCGCGAAGTTCGCCTCGGCCTTGACCTCAAAGGAGGGACGCAGCTCACCCTGCAGGCTTTGCCTACGGAAGAGGTACCCGAGATCACCTCTGAGGTGATGCAGGGGGTGGAGGCGGTGATCCAGCAGCGGATCAACGGCCTGGGGGTGGCCGAGCCTCTGGTGCAGATCAGCGGCCAAGACCGCCTGTTCGTGCAACTGCCGGGGGTGGCGGATCCGGATCGGGCTGTTGCTCTTTTGGGCGATACGGCCCAGTTGGAGTTTCGCAAGGGATTGGTGCCAGTCAGCGCCCTGCCCCGCAACGAGCAGGGGGAGATAACGGCGGGGGAGGATCCCGACGCCCTGTTTGAACGGGTCGGCCTGACAGGGGATCTGCTGCGCAACGCCTATCCCCAAGCCCCTCGTCGCGGATCCCAGAGCTGGGAAGTGCTGTTGGAGTTCAAGCCAGAAGGGGCAGAAAAGTTTACTCAGCTCACCCGAGAGTTGGCCGGAACAGGGCGTCCGCTTGGCATTTTTCTCGACGACGTGCTGATCAGCGCCCCCATCGTGGGGCCGGAGTTTGCCCGCACCGGCATTACCGGCGGAACAGCGGTGATCACGGGCAATTTCACGGTGGAAACCGCCACCGATCTGGCGGTGAAGCTCAAGGCGGGGGCGCTGCCGGTTCCCATTCGCGTCATTGAAAACCGCACCGTCGGGGCCACGTTGGGGGAAGAGAGCGTGCGCCGCAGCCTCTATGCCGGCATTGGCGGCCTGGTGCTGGTTTTTGTCTTTATGGTGGCCTACTACCGCCTGCCGGGGCTCATTGCCGACCTCGCTCTTCTCATCTACGCCCTCTGTACGTTTGCTCTGTTCCAACTGCTGGGGGTGACCATGACCCTGCCAGGGATCGCCGGCTTTATCCTCAGCATCGGCATGGCGGTGGATGCCAACGTGCTGATCTTCGAGCGCATCAAGGAGGAGCTGCGGGCGGGCAAGTCCATCTATAAGTCCATCTCGGAAGGGTTTAATCGCGCCTTCAGCAGCATCCTCGACAGCAACGTCACCACCCTTTTGGTCTGCGGCGTACTTTTCTGGCTGGGGATGGGGCTGGTGAAAGGCTTTGCCGTCACCTTGGCCATTGGCATTCTGGTAAGCTTTTTCACGGCCATCACCTGCACCCGCACCCTGCTGCTGGCGGCAATGGGGATCCCTGCCCTGCGCAAACCTGAGTTTTACGGCGTTCGCATGGAGGCGGCTCAATCATGACGGCGCAAGAGTTATCCCCCCCCGATCCGGCGGTGGGATCCCGGCGGTTGCTTGACTACCGCTTCGACATCGTCGGGCGCAGCAAGCTTTGGTTTACCCTTTCCCTGGCGGTGTTGCTGGTGGGGCTGGTCAGCATGGCCTTTTCTCTGGCCTCTCTAGGGACACCGCTGCGGCTGGGGCTGGATTTTGCCGGCGGCACCTTGCTGGATCTGCGTTTTGAGCAGCCTGTCACCACCGAAGAGCTGCGGCGGGCGCTGCAGGAACACAACCTGGGCAGCAGCATCATCCAACTGGACACCCAGACCAGTCAGGAAGCCTTGATCCGCATGCCCCCTTTGACTGAGCAGGAGCGCCTAGCGGTAGAGGAGACGCTGCGGCAACAGGTAGGCCCTTTTGAGCGCAACCTAGTGGAGACGGTAGGCCCGACGGTGGGGCGCTTGCTCTTGCGTTCCGGCCTCGTGGCTGTGCTCATCTCTTTTGGGCTGATCGTGGTGTATCTGGCCCTGCGCTTCCAGTGGGATTACGCGGTGTTTGCCATTGTGGCCTTGCTGCACGATGTGGTGCTGACAACAGGTCTGTTTGCCCTTTTGGGCCTAACGGTGGGCATGGAGGTGGACAGCCTGTTTGTGGTGGCGCTGCTAACCATCATTGGTTTTTCCGTCAACGACACGGTGGTTATCTACGACCGCATCCGGGAAAACCTGCGTCTGGTCAGCCGCAAGGTCAGCTTTGCCGAGGTGGTGAACCTATCTCTAAACCAGACTTTTGCCCGCTCTTTGAACACCACCCTGACAACGATGCTGCCCCTGGTGGCCATTGCCATTTTTGGGGGAGCCACCCTGAAGGGGTTTGCCATCGCTCTGCTCATTGGCTTTAGCTTGGGGGTCTATTCCAGCATCTTCATCGCCAGCCCTCTACTGGTGTGGTGGCGGCAGCGGCGCTATGGCGGAAAA
Source organism: Synechococcus sp. H55.11 (assembly GCF_047462475.1). Lineage (NCBI taxonomy): Bacteria > Bacillati > Cyanobacteriota > Cyanophyceae > Synechococcales > Synechococcaceae > Synechococcus > Synechococcus sp. H55.11. The sequence goes on along the minus strand of NZ_JANSJI010000145.1, from coordinate 16,173 downwards.
GGGGATCCCGAGGCGCTGCCTTCCGGCGCAGAGGGGTAGGGCGGCAACTGCCTACCAGTGCAGCCGCTGTCCATGGGCAACCAGGTAGCGCTGCAAGTCGGCCATCTTGCCCTGCGGCACAATCTGGGCGGGGATCAAGCCGGGATCCTGGCTGTGCAACCAGGCTACGATGAGCCCCGCTGCCGAGCCGATGGTCCACTCGCCGTAATGGGTGCGGGTGGCGGCGTTGACGATGTGGCTGACGGCGATCCCTTTGCCGCCGATGAGCAGGTTATCCACTTTCTGGGGGATCAGGGCCTCTAGGGGGATGACGATGGGGCGGACGGAAAACTCGTTGACGGGCGCCGAGCTGGCCGACAGGGAAGGCTCCCAGTTGCGGTAGCGACAGCCGTGCATGTCGATGGCGTAGTGAGTCACCCCTACAGCGGTGGGGCTAAAGTCCCGTCCCCCGCTGGTGCCGACGCGGATGTCTTGCTCCAGCATCTGGAATTCCGCCTGGCCGTAGGCAGCTCGCCCCAGGATGCGCCGCCCCTCCCGGATGTAGGGGTAGAGGCTGAGGCCGGAGCGGGTGCCCAGCAAAGAGTCCTCGGCAAACACCAACGAGAGGGGATAGCCGGCGCGGGCTTGGGTTTCCATCAGCCACTCGGCAAAGAGCAGGGCGTGGTTTTCTCCATCTTTGAGGGCGGAGACGTCCAGCCCCCCCAGCCAGTTGTGGCGCTGCCCTGAGGCCACCAGCCGCTCTTCTGTCAGGATTAGGGGCGGGTTCATGATCCCCCAGTCGTTGCCGCGGTTCCAGTTCACCAGCGTCAGGTCGCCCGGCACCGGTGTGCTGTGGAAGGGATCCGTGCGGCCTTTGCTGACGATGCGGCGGTAGTTGAAAAAGCTCTGGCCGCTGAAGGTGGGAAACCCCTCCAGGTCGAACTGGCGGCGGTGCTCGGCGCGGGAGTAGCCCGGCTGCAACTGGGCCAGCTCGGCGCGGGAGCGCCCGCCATCGTCGTGGATGGCCAGCACGAAAGGAAAAGTGAAGGCCTGGGTGCACTCCGGGTTGCTGGCCGGGGCGGCATTGGGCTCCCCCGTCAGATCTCGCCCTTCTGAGCCCAGCCGGTAGGGGATCCCAGCCCAGCCCACCAGCTCGCCGGTGTCGGTGGCGTCGATAACAAACAGGTTGCGGCCCGGTGGCGCCTGCAGCCGCAGCACTCGCTTGGCAAAGACTTCCGTCTCCTGCCAGCCATACCAGCTCACCAATTCCCGCCACAGCCGCCCTGGCGGCACAAAATTGGGATCCCGCGGCTGCCGCTGCACAGCGTAGAGGCTCTCGATGCGGGAGCCGTCGGCGCTGAAGGTGGCCCCCTTAAAAGCGGTCTGGGTGGCCCAGCGACTCTGGGGAGCAGACTGAGCCGCCTGCCGCAGCCAGGTTTCTACCGCCTGCAAACCTGCCTGGGGCGGAAAACACAGCCCCCCTACCCAGCAACTGTTGATCTTGGTCACGCGGGTTCCCGGCGGGATCCCTGTCCAGGCGGGCAGATGCAGCGGCTGGCTTTCGATGAGGGCCTTAAACTCCAGCCAGTGGCGGGAAAAATTGCCCCGCTGCCGCATGGGAAGGGACTCGTCGATGGCCGATACCCCCTGCGAGGTGATCTGCCCCCCCAGCCAGGGGGTGAGCTCGATGAGACAGGTTTGCACACCCCCCCGCATGGCTTGGCCTGCAGCCGCCACGCCCCCCAGGGATCCGCCCACCACCACCAGCTCGCACTCCCAGATCTCGTCCGGCTGCGGCAAGGGATCCAGCAGCGGCCAGCCGTGGGCCGTAAAACGGGGCGGCTCCGGCTCTGGAGCGGCGACGGGCGATCCCCCTTCCGGCTGGGAGAGGGCGGCGAACCCCATCCCCGCCACGAAGCCCAGCAGAGACAGGATCCCCAACCCCAGCACTCGTTGGCGCCTGAGTCTTTGCTGTGCTGCCGGGATCCTCTTGCCGGCCATGCTCACCTGACCTCACACCCCAATTTGCGCCGGCAACCTTTTGGACCGCGATCCAAGGCCCGGGAGAAATCCCTTTGAGAATAGCCGACAAAGCTGCCTCTAGGGTCAGGCCGAGTAACTAAGATCCGAGCAACAAGGCATAATGGGCTAGCAACTTTTTTCCAGCAGGGATCCGCAGCAGCATGGGACGGGCAAAGAAAGTGGTATTGGCCTATTCGGGCGGCGTCGATACTTCCGTCTGCATCCCCTATCTCAAGCACGAGTGGGGAGTGGAATCGGTAGTCACCCTGGCGGTGGACTTGGGTCAGGGGGCGGAGCTGGAGGCCATCCAAGCCAAGGCGCTGAGGGCCGGGGCGGAGCAATCCCTGGTGCGGGAGGCCGTCCAGATCCTGATTGCCGACTACGCCTTCCCCGCCATCCAGGCCAACGCCCTCTACGAGCAGCGCTACCCTCTCTCCACCGCCTTGGCCCGCCCCCTGATTGCCAAGCTGTTGGTAGAGGTGGCAGAAGAGGTGGGCGCCGACGCCGTGGCTCACGGCTGCACCGGCAAGGGCAACGACCAGGTGCGCTTCGACCTGGCCATCGCCGCCTTGAACCCCAAGCTCAAGGTGTTGGCCCCGGCCCGCGAGTGGGGCATGACCCGCGAGGAGACCATTGCCTACGGCGAGCGCTACGGGATCCCTATGCCGGTGCAGAAGTCCAGCCCCTACAGCATCGACCTCAACATCCTGGGCCGCAGCGTCGAAGCCGGGATCCTGGAAGACGCCGACCAAGAGCCACCGGAGGAAGTCTACGCCCTCACCCGGCCTATCTCTCAAACCCCCGACGAGCCCGCCTATGTGGAGATCGCCTTTGAAGAGGGGATCCCGGTGGAGCTGGACGGGCAGCGCCTTGGCCCCAGAGCCCTCTTCGAGCGGCTCAACGCCTTAGCCGGCAGCCACGGTGTCGGTCGCATCGATATGATTGAAAACCGGCTGGTGGGGATCAAGTCGCGCGAGATCTACGAGTGTCCCGCCCTAACGGTGTTGATCCAGGCCCACCGCGAGCTGGAAAGCCTCACCCTCACCCGCGAGGTCATCCACTACAAGTACGGCATCGAGACCACCTACAGCCAATTGATCTACAACGGCCTTTGGTATTCGCCGCTGCGGGAGGCCCTCGACGCCTTCATCTGCACCACCCAAAAGAGTGTTACCGGCGTGGTGCGGATGCGCCTGCACAAGGGCCAGGCTGTCTGCGTGGGCCGCCGCTCTCCTTACTCCCTCTACAACGCGGAGCTGGCCACCTACGGGGAAGGGGATCAGTTCGACCACCGCGCTGCCGAAGGCTTCATCTACATCTGGGGTCTGCCCACCCGCGTCTGGGCCCAGGTGCACCGGGGCGGTGGTGCTTGAGCTCTACCGCCCCACCTGCCTGCTTGCGAGATGGCGCAGGTGGGCCAGGTTTTCCACCGCGGGGGTGAGGGGCTTTCTCTAGGTTCCTGCCGTCCAGGTGTTGCCGTACTCGATCTGCTCCGGGGTAAGGCTGTCAATTTGGATCCCCATGGCCTTGAGCTTGAGGCGGGCGATGGCCTCGTCGATCTCCGCAGGAATGGGGTGCAGCCCTGGCGCCAGCCGGCCACGGTTTTTCACCAGGTACTCGCAGGCCAGCGCTTGGTTGGCAAAGCTCATGTCCATGACGCTGGCGGGGTGGCCTTCGGCGGCAGCCAGGTTGATCAGCCGGCCCTCCCCCAGCACGAACACCGATTTGCCCGACTGGAGACGGTATTCTTCCACAAAGGGGCGCACGCTCTGCCGGGAAACCGTCCGCTCTTGCAAGGCCACCAGGTCGATCTCGATGTCGAAGTGGCCGGCGTTACAGACCATCGCCCCATCTTTCATCCGGTCGAAGTGCTCGCCGCGGATAACGTGCTTGTTGCCGGTGACGGTGATGAACAGATCCCCCAGAGGGGCGGCCTCGGCCATGGGCATAACCCGAAAGCCATCCATCACCGCCTCCAGAGCCCGCACCGGGTTGACCTCGGTCACGATGACCTGGGATCCCATGCCGCGGGCCCGCATCGCCACCCCCTTGGCGCACCAGCCGTAGCCGGCCACCACCACTGTTTTTCCGGCCAGGAGAATGTTGGTACAGCGCAGAATGCCGTCCAGGGTGGATTGGCCGGTGCCGTAGCGGTTGTCGAACAGGTGCTTGGTCTCGGCGTCGTTGACGGTCATCACCGGGAAGCTGAGCACCCCCGCCTTGAACATGGCCCGCAGGCGCACCAGGCCGGTGGTAGTCTCTTCCGTGGTGCCGATGATTTCCGACACCTGCTCCTGGCGATGCTGAACCAGCTCCGCCGTCACATCGCCGCCGTCGTCAATGATGAGATGGGGGCGGTGATCCAGGGCGATCTGGACATGGCGGCGGTAGGTCTCTACATCTTCCCCCTTGATGGCAAAGACCGAGATGCCGTAGTCGGCCACCAGGCTGGCGGCCACATCGTCTTGGGTGGAGAGGGGGTTGCTGGCGATGAGGACGCTATCGGCTCCCCCTGCCTGCAAGGCCAAGGCCAGATTGGCCGTCTCGGTGGTGACATGGCAGCAGGCCACCAGGCGCAGACCGGCCAGGGGTTTTTCTTGGGCAAAGCGCTCCCGGATCTGGGCCAGCACCGGCATCTCCCGCGCCGCCCATTGGATCCGTTGCTTGCCCAAGGAGCTGAGGCTGAGGTCTTTAACTTCGTGCTTGGGGAGAGACAGGGTGGCGCTGGTCATCGAGAAGGCTCCAAAAAGGGTCGTCGAAAAAGGATAGAGGTTCAGCCGAGCTACACGGCTAGAGACAGGGAGTTTCAGGCCGTTACAATGTCGGCAAGAGGGATAAACAGATGTCAACAGACCTGAACTATTCTGCCACAAGGGATCCCTTTTCAGCGCTGGGTCTGGACGTGGGCAACCGTCGCATCGGCGTGGCCGGCTCCGACGGGCTGGGGCTGCTGGCTACCGGCCTGGGGGTGATCCGGCGCCGTTCCCTGCCCGAAGACATTGCCCAAGTGCAGGAGTGGATCCGCCGCCGCCGGGCCACCGTGGTGGTGGTCGGGATCCCCCTTTTGGCAGATGGCTCGGTGGGATCCCAGGCCCGCAAGGTGCAGCGGTTTGTGCGCGCTTTGCAGGTGGCGGTGGATCTTCCCGTTATTACCGTCAACGAATACCTGAGCACCGTACAGGCGGAGTGGGATCTGCGCGAGGCCGGGATCCCGGCCAAGGCCCAGAAGGGTTTGATCGATCAACAGTCGGCGGCAGTGATTCTCCAAACTTGGCTGGACGAGCGACGGGCTTCTTTGTCGGAAGTGCCGGGCTGGCGGGGCTGGGGCAGCAAAGACTACGCTGGAGAGGTCTAGCCGGGCCAGTGCAAGTCAGCTCGAAGCATGAAGCATAAGGTGTGCCATCCCCGGTCGGCCCGCTGGCGTTGGCAGGGCCTATCTTTTAGGTCGGGGCTTGTCGCGCAATTTTGGTAATCTCAAGCTGAGCATCTGAGCATGAATCGCATTTGCATTCTTGGGGGCGGCTTTGGCGGGTTGTACACAGCTTTGGAACTGAGCCGGCAACCCTGGTCAGAGCCACCCCAAATTACCTTGGTCGATCGCCAGGAGCGGTTTGTCTTTGCTCCTTTGCTGTACGAGCTGCTCACCGGAGAAATGGAGGACTGGGAGGTGGCTCCCCGCTTCCAAGATCTGCTGCCCTCGGAGTCGGTGCAATTTCGCCGCGGCTCTGTCCAGGCCATTGACCTTCAAGCCCGCCGAGTGGGTCTGGAAGACGGGCAGAGCCTAGAATACGACGCGCTGGTGCTGGCGCTGGGGGGAGAAACCCCTTTGCAGAGCGTTCCGGGAGCGGCGGAGTTCGCTTTTCCCTTTCGCACCCTGGCCGATGCCCAACGGCTGCGGGCCCACCTGAAAACGTTGGAAGAGCGGGATCCGGCTCAGCCGATAACTCTGGCCATTGCTGGGGCGGGGGCAAGCGGCGTGGAACTGGCCTGCAAGCTGGCAGATCGGCTGGGATCGCGGGGACGGATCCGTCTTATTGAGGTGGGATCCCGGATTTTGTCGGGCTTTGCTTCTTCCAGCCGGGAGGCGGCCCAACTGGCGTTGGCCCAACGGCGGGTGCAGGTGGAGTTGCAAACCAAGGTTTTGGGCATCGAGGCTCTGGGCGAGAACGGCGCCCCCCCCTTCCGCCTACAATTGCAGCGGCTGGAGGCCCAGGAGACGGCTACAGATCTTGTGGATGCGGTGCTGTGGACCGTCGGAACCCGACCGGCAGCGGTGATCGCCAACTTGGATCTGCCCAAAAGTGAGCGGGGACGGCTGCAGGTTTTGCCCACCCTGCAAACTCCCCCCTTTCCAGAAGTGTTTGCCCTGGGAGACGTAGCGGCGGTGGTGGATGCCGAAGGCCAGCCGGTGCCCGCCACCGCCCAAGCAGCTTTTCAACAGGCCGGCTATTGCGCTTGGAACCTGTGGGCCTTGCTCACGCAGGAGCGGCCCCTGCTGCCGTTCCGCTACTTTTCTCTGGGGGAAATGCTCAGCTTGGGGACGGATACGGCGGTGCTTTCCGCCCTCGGCGGCCTCACCCTGAGCGGCCCCCTGGGCTATTTGGCCCGACGAGCCATCTACCTGGTGCGTCTACCTACCCTGGAGCACCAGCTCAAGGTGGGATGGAACTGGATCACCCGCCCGCTGTGGCAGGCCCTAGGAGCCCTGTAGCTGGCGGGAGCGCTCGTAGGCTGCCCGCACCGCCTGCATCAAGGCCCCCCGCACCCCCGCCTCCTCCAGGACTTGGATCCCGGCGATGGTCGTTCCCCCTGGGCTGGTCACTTGATCCTTGAGAAGGGCGGGGTGGAGCTTCTCGTGCTGTAAAAGGGCAGCCGTGCCCGCCAAGGTCTGCATCGCCAGTTGGGTGGCGAGGGGACGCGGCAGACCCACCCCCACCCCCCCGTCGATCAGCGCTTCCAGGATCACCGCCAAATACCCCGGCCCCGATCCCGACAGGGCCGTCACCGCATCCATTTGGCTTTCGGCCACCGTCACCACCTGGCCTACAGCCCGAAACAACCTTTCCACCTGCTCCTTCTGATCAGGCGTCACTCCTGGCCCGTAGCAGATAGCCGTGATCCCTGCTCCCACCAGCGCCGGCGTGTTGGGCATGGTGCGCACCACCCTCTGCTGGGGAAAAGCCTGCTGCAACTGCTGCAAAGGGATCCCGGCCATAATCGAGATCACCAGCTCTGTAGCAGTCGGTTGGCCCATCTCAGCCACCACCTGCGGGAAAACCTGGGGCTTGACGGCCAAAAATACAATCTCAGACTCTCCCGCCTGAGATAGATCCGCCAACAGCCGAATGCCCAGCTCCTGCTGTAGGGTCTTGGCCTTGTCCGGGTCGGGCTCCCGCAAAGCCACCTGAGCTGCAGGATAAAGCCCCGCAGTCACCCAACGCCGCAGCAGGGCGGATCCCATGGCTCCCCCCCCGATCACACTCAGCAGCGGTCGCTCCATGTCGGCTAGTGCTGGCCCACCGCCTGCAAATGTTCATAGCTGCTGGGCCAGAGAGGGGCAGGGCTGTGCAAGGGACGCTGCAGCGGCTGCACCCCTTGGCTACTGGGGGTGGAGACCGTCACCGTGCTGGGGGTGAACAAAAAAATATTTTCGCCAATGCGCTCCTGGTGGCCATCGATGGCGTAGGTGCCACCGGCAACAAAATCCACCGAGCGCTGTGCTTCGGCGGGATCCATCAGGGTCAAGTTCATGATCACCGTCTTGCGCTCCCGCAGGTACTGGATGACTTGAGCCATCTCGTCAAAGCTGCGCGGCTCCAGCACCACCACTTCGCTGGTGGGTGGGTTGACGCCCGGTAATCCAATTACGTTGCTCCCCATACTGCCCCCCGCTAAGCGATCCCGATGTTGACTGCGCCGATGGCCCCGCGACTCTTCTCGACCGACAGACCCTTCCCCGGCTTCCGCTCCCCGTTGTCGACGTCCGCGTGGAAGGGCACTGGCTTCCTGCTCTTCAGGAGCCGGTTGGGAACGGCGTCCCTCGTAGAGCACTTGGTAATCATCCTGCCCTTCCATCTCAGGGTACTCTTCCAGGCCGTCCACGGGATCATTCAGGCCCACAAAATCTCTTACCCTGCTCCAGATTCCATTGACATTCATCGTCCACATCCTCACTACAGGTCATGGTTTGCGGCAAGCGCAGGATTCAGGCTCTTGATTGGATCTTGAGTAGCCCAGTCAAGCCAAAGGGCATCTCCAATCTTTATTTTTAGTTAAAGTTTTTCAAAAGGCCGAGACAGGGTTTGCTCGAGAAGCTGCCGAGGCAGGCTAACAAAACCCATGGACTCGACGAGTCGAGTTTACCCAGAAGAAGTAAAGATGTCATCCCACTTGTCCAGCCACTGCTTTGGCCAAAGTCAACTCTGCTCCTTGTCCAGCTTGAACACGTGTTAACGGGAGTGACGCAAATGATTACAAGTTTCCCTAAAATTTCCCCGACAGGGTAAATTTCGGGCGGGATTGCCCTGTTTTTGCCCGATTCAGGCCGAACTCCAACCCAGAGCGTGCCCTGCAGGGCAACTCCGGAGTTGCGCGGCTTTACACAAAATTTAATCACAATTTAACGGCTTCATAGAGACTCCATCTATCTATTTCCGTTCGGCATCGGCGAACAAAGCGCGCCCCAGCCGGATTAGGTTGGAGCCTGCGGCCACCGCCAGGGGGTAATCGTCGGACATGCCCATGGAGAGGGTGTGCAACTGCAGATGCTCGTAGCCGCTGCGCTGGATGTGATCCGCCAGCTCGGCCAGCTTGCGAAACAGCTCTAGGGCTGCCTCTGAGCTCAAGCCCAAAGGCAAAATGGTCATCAGGCCCACAATTTGCACCTGCAGCAGTTGGTTCAGTTGCGGCAGGCTTTGCAGCAGATCGGGGATGAGCCAGCCGAATTTATTGGGATCCGGGGCCAATTTCACCTGCAAGCAGAGCTTGGGGGTAAGGTGCAGCTCCCAGGCTTTTTGGTTGATCAGCTTGGCCAGGCGCAGGCTATCGACGCTGTCAATCCAGGCAAATTGTCTGAGGGCCGGCTTTACCTTATTGGTCTGCAAATGCCCGATCAAGTGCCAGACAATATCGGTCAGATCCTGCAGTTGCGCCTGTTTGGCGGCTGCCTCTTGCACTCGGCTTTCGCCAAAGTGGCGGATCCCGGCTCGATAGGCGGCGCGGATGTGGTTGACGCTGTAGCCTTTGCTCACCGCCATGATCTCCACATGGCCTGGGATCCGGGCGCGGATGGCCTGAATGCGGCTGTGGATGAGCTCTTCGTCAACGGGGGGCGGCGACGCTTCAAGGGAGCTGGAAGAAGGCGGAGACATGGCTAGGGCCACCTAGGAAGCTAGCAGAAGATCTCGACAGAGAGAGTCCAGTCCTCGTTTTGTCTGGATACTTCGAGATTGGAGCCGGTGCTCCAGCGGCCAGGTGGAAACAGGGGGAACCCAGCCATAGCCCAGTTCTTCTGGAGCCTAGCCCAAGGCCGCTGCCAGGATCTGATAGGCCAGCTTGGCGGCGGTGAAGGCGCTGCGGCGATCGGTTTCCCGTTCCCCGGTGACCGCCAGCTCCACCACATCGGCGCCGACGATTTGCCGCTGCTGCCCCAGGGCCCGGATCAGCTCTACGGTCTCCCACCAGCCCAAGCCGCCGGGTTCGGGGGTGCCCGTGGCCGGCACGACCGCAGGATCCAACCCGTCCACATCCACCGTCAGGTACACCTGGGATCCCAGCGTGGCGATCACCTCGGGGATCCACTCCTGGGCTGGCTTGCCGTGCAGGCTGTGGGCAAAGAAGGTGTGCAAGCGGTGCTTGCGAATGGCCTGGCGGTCTTCGGCGCAGAGGGAGCGGATCCCCACTTGGGTGAGGCGGCCGCCCACTTGTTCCACCACGCGGGCCATGGCGGAAGCGTGGGAGTAGCGGGATCCCTCGTAGCTGTCTCTCAGGTCGCAGTGGGCATCGATTTGCAGCACGTGCAGTTCTGGGTAGTGGGGCAGGTGGGCGGCAATCAAGGGGCCAGTGATGGAGTGCTCCCCGCCAATGGAGAGCAGGAACCGCCCTGGCCTTACCCACTCGGCAGCGCGGCGCTGAATTGCGGCCATGGCCAACTCGTGGGCGTCCAGCCCCTCGAACTCCACTGGCGGCGCCGTCCAGTAGCGGGAGGTCTCTGCGGCAAAGTCGGGGTGGAGGGCCGGCTGGCAGTCTCTCACCTCGTCGTAGATCTCTACATAGGCAGAAGCCTGCAACAGCGCCTGAGGGCCTTTGGCCGTGCCTTTGCCGTAGGAGGTGGTGGCCTCGTAGGGGATAGGCAACACAATGGCTTGGGCCAGCTCCGGATCCGGCTCAGCCAGGCCCAAGAAGGGGAAAGGAGAGCGGTACATGGCAAGAGCAGAAGAGGGGATCCCTATTGTATTGAAAGATCTTGGGATAGCCCGCAAAGATTGGGGTGACCGGCCAAGGGCGGATCCCTTGTAGGATGGCAGCAAACCCTCTAGACTGAGCAAAGGTTGCCCCAGCCGATTTGCTTTCACTCCTCTTGTGTCCCGTTTCAACAAGCTAACGAGCCTATGACCACAGCCTCTCAAGCTGCCCTTTTCGACGCCCTTGCCCGGCGCCGTGCCCTCAAGATCATCAGCGGCCTGCAAAATTTCGACCTGCAGTCGGTGCTGAAAGTCACCCGTGCCGCCCAGGAGGGAGGAGCCACTTGGGTGGACATCGCCGCCAGTCCCGAATTGGTGCAGCAGGTGCGCGCCCAGATCGAGCTGCCCATCTGCGTGTCGGCGGTGGAGCCGCAGCGATTGGCTGCCGCCGTCCAAGCGGGGGCCGACATGGCCGAAATCGGCAATTACGACAGCTTCTACCCTTCGGGCCGCATCTTCTCCGCTGCGGAAGTCCTGGAGCTCACTCGCCAAACCCGCTCTCTGCTGCCGCGCACGCTTTTGTCGGTTACCGTTCCCCACACGCTGCCTTTGGATCAGCAGGCGGAATTGGCCGAGAAACTGGAAGATCTGGGGGCCGATCTCATCCAAACCGAGGGCAGCACCAGTGCCGAGCCGGTTCACGGGGGATCCCTGGGCTTGATCGAGAAGGCTGCCCCCACCTTGGCCGCCGCCTATGAGATCAGCCGTGTGGTCTCGGTGCCTGTTATCTGCGCTTCCGGCCTCTCAACGGTAACGGTGCGCCTGGCCATCGCTGCCGGTGCCTCAGGTGTGGGGGTGGGCAAAGCTGTCAGCCGGCTCCAGGATGAAGTGGCCATGGTGGCCCAAGTGCGGGCGCTGGTAGAGGCCCTGGGAGACTCTCGGATCCCTGCCTTTGTCTAGGTTGATGCCTGACCGGTGAGAGTTAAACTGCTGGCGCCAGCTTGTGCTGGTGCATTTTTTTATCGCTTCCGTCCGCATCCGTTTCTCGCTGGCAGCCGAGTCATGCTCTGTATAGTTTCCAATCCCTGAGCCCAGACATGGTTGACAATGCGAGGGATCCCTTTTTGAACTGCCCATGAGCTGGCAACGCCCCGATGGCCGCACGGCTGCTCAATTGCGCCCGGTTTCCTTCCAGCGCCGCTTCACCCGCTATGCGCCCGGATCGGTGTTGGTGAAGTTTGGCGATACCCATGTCCTCTGCACCGCCAGTGTGGCGGAAGAAGTTCCCCCTTTTTTGCAGAATACCGGTCAAGGCTGGCTGACGGCGGAGTACCGCATGTTGCCCGGAGCCACCCCACAACGACAGCCACGGGAGATGTTGAAACCATCGGGCCGTACTGCCGAGATCCAACGCCTCATCGGACGCAGCCTGCGCGCCGCTCTGGATCTCCAGAAGCTGGGATCCCGCACCATTACCCTCGATGCCGATGTGTTGCAGGCCGATGGCGGAACTCGCACCGCCGCGATCACGGGGGGCTATGTGGCCCTGCACGACGCCGTCACTTGGCTATGCAAACAGGGGTTGCTGGATCCGGCTCAGGGATCGCCGCTGCGGCAGCAAGTGGCGGCCCTTTCGGTGGGAATTGTGCAGGGGGAAGTCCTCGTAGATTTGTGCTATGAGGAAGACAGCCAAGCCGAGGTAGACATGAACATTGTCATGAACGAGCAGGGATCCTTTATCGAGATTCAGGGCACTGCCGAAGCCGGCTGCTTCAGCCGACCGCAATTGTTGCAAATGGTGGAGATGGCCCAAGCCGGGATCCGAGAATTGCTGCAGGCGCAACAGCAAGCTCTCAATTGGGAACCGTAGCCAGCTTTGCAACGGCGACCCTTCAAGGCGTTGGTACAGCTTAGAACAAGGCCGGCAATTGGCCTGAAGAAGTTGGCCTGGAGAATGCCGCATGTCCCCTTTCGTATTCGGTTCGGAGGAACTTGCGCCCCTGCTCAGGCAGCAAGGCCGGCGGTTTACTACTGGCTACCTGCACCTTCACCTCAGAGGGCTGGATCCTGCCGAGGTCGCAGAACCCTGGGTACTGACTTATTACTACGGCAGGCTCCTCTTTTCTGCCGATCAACCCCTCAACACGCAAATCCTGCTGAAACGCCTATCTCGCTTCATCGCCCGCCTCAACTTGGAATGGTCGCAGCGGGCCATCTCGGTGGTGCAAGAGCGCTTGCTGAAGAACCGTTCCCTGCCCGAGCTGCTGGAGGCCATCACGCAGTTGGGCTTGCTCAAGCCAGGAGAGTTGGAAGATGCCCTGTGGCTCAACCTGCTCACCGATTTCGACCGCTACCTGTTTGAGCGGTCAGGCGCCTGCTACTTCGAAGTGCAGGAACGGGTCGCCCAAGAGGCCCCCATCGGCGGGTTTGAGTTGGAGCCTCTGTTGCAAGAAGCAGCCCGCCGCCACGATCGATGGGCAGATTTGAAGGTGGCCATTCCCACGATGCTGGCGATACCGGTGGTCAACTGGGAGCGGGTCAACCGCTATCGCATCACCGATGAGCAGCGACAGAAGCTCCACGCCCTCACCAAAGACGGCCAGTCGCTAGAGGTGATCGCCAAGAAGCTGTGTCGGGATCGTCTGGAGGTGGCCAATCTCTTTGCGGCCTGGGTCAAAAAAGGGCTGGTCAGCCTGCAAACACCCCAAGAGCTGCTGCAGACCAAGCCCCACAACCCGATAACCATCTTGGCGGTGGACGACAGCGTGGTCATGCAAGAGATCCTGCGGCAATATTTGTCCAACTATCGAGTGATTACAACAGGCAACCCCGCCGAGGTGCTCCCTCTGTTGTTTCAGCATCGGCCTCATCTGCTGTTGATGGACATCGCCATGCCGGGGATCGATGGCCTGGAGCTCTGCCGCATTGTGCGCAGCTTGGAAGAGTTTAAGTCCCTCCCCATCCTAATGGTTACCTCGCGCGATGGCCTGCTAGCTCGCATCCGCGGCAAATGGTCGGGAGCAACTGGCTACCTGACCAAACCCTTCAACGAAAGCCAGCTTAACGAAGAAGTGAGGCGGCTTCTGTTTGTTTCCAATTTCTTTTCCAATTTCTAGGGATCCCCCGAAGAGCTAACCGCTCGCCTCCCCTCTCCCACTGGGAGAGGGGCCAGGGGTGAGGGAAGTTGGATCCCCCCGAAGGAGAAACATCCTGGGGCGTGGAATCAAATCCGCGTCCCAAATCGTTCCGTTTCCAATTTCTAGGGATCCCCCCGAAGGGGGAACAGGCAGTCAAAACGCAGCCCAGGGATCCCCGCGAGGTGGTGGCGGATCCCTGGAACACGATGACTACTTGACTAAACCTGACCACACCGTAGTCAGCCCTGAAAGCCTTACCCCGCAAAGGCTTGAGGGCAGCTTTGACTACTTGACTAACGGAAATGCAGAAGCAAATAAGACAGCGGATAGCGGGGCCCCCCAAGCGAGTCAACGCCCATCCTTGGCGTGGCTTTGTACGGAAAGCTGGGCGAGATTGCAGGGGAGCTGGGCGAGACGGATCTAGGGATCCCTGGATTCGAGCCTGCGTACACTCTCATCCTGGGCTGGCCGACCGGTTGCGGGCCAAGGCACAGGGAGAAGAGCCGCCTAAGCCTAACCTAAATCCACGTCAGATTGTCTTCTCTTACGCGACAGCCAAAAGCAAGAAGAAGGTGGTGGTGAAGCCGGACGGCAGCCTGCAGATCTTCAGAGCCGTTCATTAACAGGGGATTCCTTGCGGCTAGGCTGTTACAGCCGTCAGGGAGAATTGACTGGAAAAGTGGCCTCTGGCATATTACGGGACAACGTGCCAGGTCAAGTAAAATACAATGCACACGCCGAGCTGGAAGCCCCACCCCATCCTCAAATATGAGCGGAGAGACTGCTATCCCTATATAGCTCTCCCTACCCCTATCAGTCTGCAACTGAGAGGGCCAGAACTGCCCCCTCCCCCCAGAAAACCTGAGCCGCCTCAACTACCCCCTCGACCAGTCAAGCCGCAACTACCAGAGATCCCAACCCGTGTAATGGACAAGCTCCAGGCTGCCCTGTCAACTGGAGCTGGAGTTGCTGCCCTAATTGCGCTGATTATTGCTGAAGCGCCATTCTTTCTAATCTTGGCAGGGATTGCAGGCGTGGCTACCTTAGCCCAATTCTTATACGAATCCTGGACTTATGAAGAGAGAATGGAAGAATATGAGAGAAAAATGCGAAGTTATCCTCAAGAACAAAAAAGATATGAGGAGAGACTTGTCCTTTGGAGAAGAGAGTGCGATCGCATAGAGTCAGATTACAAACAACAAGTCGAAGAATATAGGCGCGAATATCAAAACAAGGTAGCTCAAATCATAAGGAACTGGGAAAATGGTCTGATATTTCAACCCCTAGATTTATGCCAACCTTTCTTAGGTCAGGGTGCTCGCGCAGGTAGGTATGATCGCCGGCTGAGAGAAGCCTTGATAATAAAGATGGAAAACCTTCCAGTTAAGTTTCTACCTGAACAATCCTCCCTAAAGGTTCCAGGATTTGATTTTCCGTATACGCCCGACATAGCAATACAAGTATCTAGTAACAATAGAACTCTACTTATCGATGTTGAAGTTGACGAACCTTGGTACCAGAACAATGGTCAGCGAGTACCACATCATGCACTAGATGACAATAGACATAGCCAGCGAGACGATTTCTTTGCAGAAAGCGGCTGGATAGTAGTTAGGTTTTCAGAAAGACAAGTAGCGATAGAAACAGAAAAATGTGCCAGCTTTGTCTGCTACCTTATTCAAGCTGTACTTACGCCAGGATTTAGGGATCCAGCTCTGTCTCTGCCGAGTGACCATAGAAGGTGGGACTCTCTCAGCGCTCTTGATGAAGAGAGAGACTTCGTTGAGTGAGGATTCCGTCCCGCTGACGCGAACGGTTGAGAGCTATTTAATGAGCTCCAAGACACGCACGCCAATCTTGACTTTTTCCGTCCAAGGCAACAAGGAAGAGGCTAGTTGGAAGTTTCCAATTTCTAGGGATCCCCCCGAAGGGGGAACCCGTCAGGCGGATCTGGCCCGGCACATTCTTGTCATGGATGTTTCCAATTTCTAGGGATCCCCCCGAAGGGGGAACTTAGTTCTAACTCAGAAGCTAAAGACAGCAATTAAGTCTTGTTTCCAATTTCTAGGGATCCCCCCGAAGGGGGAACTCCCGCCCGTGGGTGTTGGGGTGCTGGGTTCTGACCCGTTTCCAATTTCTAGGGATCCCCCCGAAGGGGGAACGCGAGGTAGCGGGCCAGCGTGGGCAGGAGCTCTTCGGTTTCCAATTTCTAGGGATCCCCCCGAAGGGGGAACCCGATGTCGAGGCCTACCGCAATGGGGATGATGTGGTGGCCGTTTCCAATTTCTAGGGATCCCCCCGAAGGGGGAACAATATCTTTGGGGATATCCTTTATCCCATGCAGAAAGGTTTCCAATTTCTAGGGATCCCCCCGAAGGGGGAACGGTGCCAAGGCCTTCTTCTTCGGTGTGGCGACCGAACAGGGTTTCCAATTTCTAGGGATCCCCCCGAAGGGGGAACATGATGAAGTGGTGGATGCGAGAACTCCACAGCCAGTTTCCAATTTCTAGGGATCCCCCCGAAGGGGGAACCTTCTTCGAACAAGCCAACTCCGGCCTGCCCATCTAGTTTCCAATTTCTAGGGATCCCCCCGAAGGGGGAACCTCAGGATCTCCTGACGGACGAGGTCGCCC
>NZ_JANSJI010000144.1:0-1398 GCF_047462475.1 Synechococcus sp. H55.11 | reverse complement strand
CCAGTCGCCCCAAGCCGAGAAAGCCGAACAACTGGCACGCCACCGCCAGCCGCTCTGCTGCCTGCTGCACTCCCAAGGTTTTAAAAGCGCCCTGGAGCAAGCTGTAGAAGATCTCCTGAGCTGCCGTGCGCAGGATGCTCACCCCATCGATCCAGTCGGGATCCTCAATGGTCTGCTGCAGAAATAGGTTGTAGTGGTGGCAGTGGAAAATCACCGGCTCGCCAAAGAGAGAGAGCAGCTTGCGAGCGCGGTCAAGGCGTAAATGCTCCAACATAGATGGCCTGATCTCGAGGGGATAGGAAGGGAGAACAGTTAACAACTCCCACAACTTTAGCCTTTAGCTTAATCGGCGGGAAGCCCTGCACTGTATTTGTGTTCCGTAGGTGGCGTAAGCCATATTGGGTTTACTCAAGAGCAAATCAGTGTCGGGATGAAAGCCGTTGTGCTGCAATTGAGGAGAACAAGTTAAATCTCTGGAGAGTTTCCCGCCGTGGGTCGCATGGCGGCAGCACGCTGCGACCTCTGTACCAAAAAATAAGTCTGGGAAGCAGGAAGCCCGTAAGCTATCGGTTCGCGCAGCGTGGCGTAAGTCATGTTGTGTTGGCTCAACGAGAATGAGTGTCGGGAGTCGTTCAACTGGGCAAAGCAATAGGCAAGTGCTCTACCCCCAATACGTCAGATACCGCTTTGTAGAGAATGCGCAGCTCCTGTCGGTTCAGGGTGCCTTTTTCAAGGCGGTTGCGGTCTAGACCCGTTTTCAAAGACAGGCGCAGGGCGACAAAGTTGGGATCCGGAGCGTAGCGCTTGGCGTAGCTAATCAAAGCCTGAGCAGTGGATAGAGTGTCGTCTTGAACAGGGGGCAGCAGTGGTTTGCCGTCGATGAGGATGGCCTTAAGCCGGTCTGAAATCGTCTTGAGGTCGGTGATGGAACGGGTCAGAAACAAAACAAAGTAGGGGCTTTTGGGAAAGGCTTTGATGACAACCCGCAACGCCGGAGTACCTGCCAAAAGGTAGTCCGCCTCTTGGCCGGGGCTAACGGTTTGACAAAGGCGGCTATTGGCCTGCAACAAGTCGCCGGCGTAGGTGCCTAAACGTTCTAGGGCTTGCTCCTCTTGGGAGTCGCTGGCATAGGTTACTTTGGCTACTGTGGCACCGTCAGTGACCCGCCCTATCAAGACGGCAATGAGGCCAGGGAGTCCAGCAATATGCTGCTCAATTACACTTTGCAGGGTGCGGACAGCCATGCTCTCCTCTGAGGCTAAGACTAGGTTATCCCCTTATTGTAGCGATTAGGAAGCCTAACCTACGAATATTTACTGATGTTAACGAAGCTCCCCGAGGAGGCTCAGCCCTCGCGCCACGGATCCCAGTTCTCATGAAATTTGCCTTCCAGAATGG
>NZ_JANSJI010000143.1:0-1411 GCF_047462475.1 Synechococcus sp. H55.11 | reverse complement strand
CCAGTCGCCCCAAGCCGAGAAAGCCGAACAACTGGCACGCCACCGCCAGCCGCTCCGTTGCCTGATGCACTCCCAAGGTTTTAAAAGCGCCCTGGAGCAAGCTGTAGAAAATCTCCTGAGCCGCCGTGCGCAGGATGCTCACCCCATCGATCCAGTTGGGATCCTCAATGGTCTGCTGCAAAAATAGGTTGTAGTGGTGGCAGTGGAAAATCACTGGCTCGCCAAAGAGAGAGAACAGCTTGCGAGCGCGGTCAAGGCGTAAATGCTCCAACATAGATGGCCTGAGCTCGAGGGGATAGGAAGGGACAACAGTTAATAACTCCCACAACTTTAGCCTTTAGCTTAATCAGCGGGAAGCCCTGCACTGTATTTGTGTTCCGTAGGTGGCGTAAGCCATATTGGGTTTACTCAAGAGCAAATCAGTGTCGGGATGAAAGCCGTTGTGCTGCAATTGAGGAGAACAAGTTAAATCTCTGGAGAGTTTCCCGCCGTGGGTCGCATGGCGGCAGCACGCTGCGACCTCTGTACCAAAAAATAAGTCTGGGAAGCAGGAAGCCCGTAAGCTATCGGTTCGCGCAGCGTGGCGTAAGTCATGTTGTGTTGGCTCAACGAGAATGAGTGTCGGGAGTCGTTCAACTGGGCAAAGCAATAGGCAAGTGCTCTACCCCCAATACGTCAGATACCGCTTTGTAGAGAATGCGCAGCTCCTGTCGGTTCAGGGTGCCTTTTTCAAGGCGGTTGCGGTCTAGACCCGTTTTCAAAGACAGGCGCAGGGCGACAAAGTTGGGATCCGGAGCGTAGCGCTTGGCGTAGCTAATCAAAGCCTGAGCAGTGGATAGAGTGTCGTCTTGAACAGGAGGCAGCAGCGGTTTGCCGTCGATGAGGATGGCTTTGATGCGCTCTGAAATTGCTTTGAGGTCGATGATGGAGCGGGTTAAAAACAAAACAAAGTAGGGACTTTTGGGGAAAGACTTCAGAATCACCCGCACATGAGACGAGCCCGCTGTGAGGTGATCCGCCTCCTCCTCAGGGCTGACCGTTTGGCAAAGGCGGTTGTTGGCCTGCAATAGGTCGCTGGCGTAGGTGCCCAAAAGTTCCAGCGCCTGCTCTTCCTGGGTGTCGCTGGCGTAAGTTACCTTAGCTACCGTTTTGCCATCCGTAACTCGCCCTATCAAGACGGCAATAAGGCCAGGCAGCCCAGCAATATGCTGCTCAATTACACTTTGCAGGGTGCGGATAGCCATGCTCCTCTTTGCTCCTCCCTAAGGTGAAGGCTGGGTTGTCCTCTCATCGTAACGAGTAGGAAGGCTAGCCTGGGAGTATTTAGAAGGGATGTAAACAAAGACCCCTGAGGACGCTCAGCCCTCGCGCCACGGATCCCAGTTCTCATGAAATTTGCCTTCCAGAATGG
>NZ_JANSJI010000142.1:0-23358 GCF_047462475.1 Synechococcus sp. H55.11 | reverse complement strand
AGCCAGTGGACGGAGCGCTTCAGGGTCATGCCAGAATCGGCCAGGTCGTCCACCAGCAACACATGGCTGCCCAGGTTGGCAGTGGTCATGGCCAGATCCCGCGAAAAGGTCAGTTGCCCCCGTTGGCGATTGCCAGGGCCGGAGTAGGAAGAAGCGGCGAGAATGGCTAGGGGGAGGTCGAAGAGACGGGCCAGGGTATCGCCGATGCGCAGCCCCCCTTTGGCGATGCAGACAATTTGGTTAAACTCCCAGCCGCTTTCGTAAACTTTGACGGCCAGCTCTTCGATTTTGCGGTGGTAGTCGGCCCAGGTAATAGAAATCTCGTGCAAGGGATCCCTCTCCCGCAGTCTGGATTGCTCAATTCTAACTATATTGATTCTTTTCCCATCGACCGGCCTGACGATGGCAACCTGAGGGTCTAGCTTTCTTTCAGCGGGATCACCTTCACCCAATGGGCGTAGGCGGGATCCCGATTTTCGGTGATGGCCGTCAGCTTCTGCCGCAACTGCTCGGTGATGGGGCGGGAGGGGGGCAAGACGTATTGCTCGATCTGGCGAATAGGGGTGATCTTGGCGGCAGTGCCGGTGAGGAAGGCTTCCTCGGCAATCAACAGCTCCGACTTATCGACCGGCCGCTCTTGGGTGGGGATCCCCAGGTCGCGGGCCAGGGTGAGAACGCTGTCGCGGGTGATCCCTTCCAGGATGTCTTGGTCAAAGCTGGGGGTAATCAGCACGCCGTTGCGCACGATGAAGATGTTCATGCCCGAGGCTTCGCTTACCTTGCCTTGGGAGTTCATCAAAATGGCCTCATCATAGCCGGACTGCACTGCCTCAGTTTTGGCCAGAGAAGAGGTGATGTAGGCGCCGGTGATCTTGCCCCGCAACGGCAGGCTGCGATCCTCTTGGCGGGCCCAAGAGCTGATGCGGCAGGTGACTCCCTCTGGTGAGAGGTAGTCTCCCAACTCCAACCCGTACACGAAAAAGTCTTTCTCGATGTTGTGCAACCGCGGCGAGATGCCCAGGTCGGAGGTGTAGACCAGGGGGCGGATGTAGAAAGAGGTGGAGGGGCGATTTTTGCGGATCAGCTCCACGATCACCTGCTCGATCTTTTCGGCGGGCAGATCGAAGCAGAGCAGGCGAGCACTCTGGCTCAGCCGTCGGCAGTGGCGATCGAGACGAAACACCAGCACCTGATCCGGATTTTGCGGGTCGGGGATCCCGCGTAGACCGCCAAAGGCTGCCGTCCCGTAGTGCAGAGCATGGGTGGCAATGGAGATCTTCGCCTCGGCAAAGGGGACGATCTGGCCCTGAAAGTAGGCGTAGGGCAGAAAATCCGGCATGGTCGGCACCTACTGCGGTGGGAAAAGATGTAAGAGTAGGAATATTATCACCGATGGAGGCAGCACCGGCAGCCCCAGCGTTGGCAGCACTCGGAAAGATATGCGCACTGCAGTGTTTTTTAGCCAGTCAAGTTCTGAGAGGGCTGTGGAGGCAAACAGCTTCTAACTTACGAGGGGCCGACGAACTACACCCCATGACGCAAGGAGTCCACTCCCTTTGCGAAAGCAACAGTGCTCCTTTTGGCAAGGCTTCTTTCACCCCAAGGTTGGTAGGGTAAGAATGTGGTTACTCAAACAGTTGAAAATGAAGCTTCCAAAACTTGCTGTTGCTTCCTTGCTTGTGCTGGGCGTTTTGCTCCTCAGCAGCCCGATGTTATCGGTAGGCAAGAGCACAGAGGTAGCTTTTGCTCAATCTCCTGCTCCAGCCGTCCGCATTGAAGAAGCGATTCAGATGGCTCGATCTGCTGTTCCCGATGCTGTGATCAAAGAAGTTGAGTTGGAGCGCGAAGATGGGCGCTTAGTTTGGGAAGTAAAATTCACCAACGATGTTGAGGTCAAGATCGACGCCACTACCGGCGATGTTGTCGATATCGATGACTAGTCCTCAGGGGGACACAAACTGGGGTAAGCGTTGCCGGAAAAAGCGGTAGTTGCCACTGCCTGATGAATGCTTGATGAAACAGTAGCAATCTTGAGAACTGCAAAAGCTGGGGATCCCGTTTATTTGGGCAGGGGGAAGGTGTTCGCATGATAGACACCCGCTGGCTGAGGCCAGTTTAACTGCTGGCCAGGGGCAGGTGGTCGAGTCAGTCTGGGCTAAAATGCTGTCTATCCGTCTTGCTGCTCCCCCTGATGGACGACCCCCCTTTAGTCTCAGCGGCTACTTTCCCCAACACTGAGCTTTCGTGGGGAGATGCGTCTCTTAGTCTCTTTTGGGTCATCGCTCTTCTGGCCATCAACGCTTTTTTTGTGGCGGTGGAGTTTTCCTTGGTGTCGGCGCGGCGCTCCCGCATGGTGCAGTTGGCCAGCGAAGGGAACCGCCAGGCGGCAATTGTGCAAAAGGCCCAGGAACAGTTGGAGTATGCCCTCTCCACCACCCAGTTGGGCATTACCCTGGCCAGCGTGCTGCTGGGCTGGATCGGGGCCACCCAGGTTGCGCCGACACTGTTTTTGGCCTTGAGGCAGTTGGCCTGGTTGCGGAACGTGGATCCCGCCGTTGTTCAGGGGGTGGCAGTGGTGGTGGTGTTTTCGCTGCTCACCTATTTCCAAATTGTGGTGGGGGAGCTGATCCCCAAGACTCTGGCCATTCTCTACTCGGAGCCGATTGCCCTAAAACT
This sequence comes from Synechococcus sp. H55.11, assembly GCF_047462475.1. Taxonomy (NCBI): domain Bacteria; kingdom Bacillati; phylum Cyanobacteriota; class Cyanophyceae; order Synechococcales; family Synechococcaceae; genus Synechococcus; species Synechococcus sp. H55.11. Next base: position 20,682 of record NZ_JANSJI010000142.1, on the reverse strand, counting down.
GGCCTGGCTCAACCGCTTGGTGAGTCGCTTTTTGCACCCTTGCGTGGAGCTGCTCCGGTTCTCCTCCCGCTGCTTGTTGCAGCTTTTTGGCGTCCGCATCCCGGAGGCCACTTCTTTTTACAGCACCATGACGGTGGAGGAGCTGCAACTGTTGATCGCCTCGTCGGTGGAGTCGGGCAACATCGAGGCGGAGGAGCGGGAGCTGTTGAGCAATATCTTCGAGTTCGGCGAGACGGTGGCCAGCGAGGTGATGATCCCGCGCACCAGCATCGACGCGGTGCCGGAAACCGCTACGGTGCAAGAGGTGCTGGCCGAGGTGGCCGAATCGGGGCATTCCCGTTACCCGGTCTACGGCGAGTCTTTGGATGACATCCGCGGCCTGATTCATGTCAAGGAGCTGATCGGCGAGCTGGCCAAGGGATCCCTGGATTTGCACAGCCCCATCACCCCTTTCATTCGCGAGGCCCACTTTGAGCCGGAGAACAAGCTGATTGCCGAACTGTTGCCGGAGATGCGGCAGCACCACTGGCCAATGGTGGTGGTGGTGGACGAGTTCGGCGGCACGGCGGGCCTGATCACCATTCAAGACCTGGTGGAGGAGATTGTCGGCAAGCTCTCCGATGGCCCAGATCCCAAGGCGAAGGAGCCGGATATTCAGGAGCTGGACGAAAATACCCTCCTCATCCAGGCCCAGTTGGATATTGAAGAGGTCAACGAGCGCTGCCACCTCAACTTGCCCCTCCACGAGGACTACCAGACGCTGGGGGGCTTTTTGATCTACCACCTGCAGAAGATCCCGCGCGTGGGGGAAAAGTTCACCTACCAAGACATGGAGTTCCAGGTGGTGCGCATGGAAGGCCCACGGGTGGATCGGGTGAAGGTCGTTCGCCACCGCCGCAGCTCTCCCAACCCGCTGCCAGTGCTCCCCCCCGCCCAGACGACCAAGCCTGGCTCTTGAGGAGCTAGGTTTTGACGACCTTGAGGGTCTGCAGCCGCACATCTTCGGGGCCGTTGATAAAGCCGCCTGCCTCGTGCACCAACAACAGATAGTCCACCGCTTCCTGGGTTACCTCTTCGCCGGGCACCAAGATAGGGATCCCAGGGGGGTAGGGGGAGATGATCTCGGCACAGATGTGGCCTACGGCTTCCTGAAAGGGGATCCGCTCGATGGGGGCAAAGAAAGCCTGCCGCGGCGAGAGCCGTTGCGGCGGCAGGGGAGGGCGTTTCAACTGGGCCAGGCGCCGCAGTTTCTCGGCCATCGCCAGCGAGGGTTGGGATCCCTGGGCCTGCTTCGACAAAGCGGCGAAGCTCTCCACCAGCCGGTCGATATCCCGCTGGGTGTTGCCGAGGCTAACGATAAAGACCACGTTGTGCAGGGTGGACATCTCCGGCTGCACGTGGAAGTGGTCGTTGACCCAGTCGTGGGCGTCGAAGCCAAAAAGGCCCAGCCCCGACACCGTCACCGTCAAGCGGGTGCGATCCAGATCGAAAAAGCCAGGTGTAGAGCCGATGCGCTCCGGGCCAAAGCAAAAGAGCCCTGGAATGCGGTTGAGGCGGGCGCGGGCTTGATCGGCTAAAGCCAGGGCTTGGCCCAGCAAAGCTTCCCCTTCCAGGGCCATCTGCCGCCGCGCCACGTCCAGCGACATCATCAGCACGTAGTTGGGGCTAGTCGATTGCAGCAGTTGCAAGATGTTGCGCACGCGGTTGGGATCGATGCGGGATCCCTTGAGGTGGAGCATCGAGGCTTGCGTCATGCCGGAGATCACCTTGTGGGTGGACTGCACCACCAGATCAGCACCAGCTTCCAAGGCGGAGAGGGGCAGTTGCGGGTGAAAGCCAAAGTGGGGCCCGTGGGCCTCGTCCACCAGGAGGGGCAGGCCGTGGCTGTGGGCGATGGCCGCTAAGGTTTCTAGGTCGCAGCAAACCCCGTAGTAGGTGGGGCTGACCACCAACACGCCCTTGGCGTCGGGGTGCTCGGCCAGGGCCTGCTCCAGGCCGGCAGGAGTGATGCCGTGGGCAATGCCCAGTTCTATGTCGAAGTCGGGCTCGATATAGGCCGGCACGGCCCCGGAGAGGATCACGCCGGCAATGGCCGACTTGTGACAGTTGCGCGGCAGCAGGATCTTGTCTCCTGGGTCGCACACGGCCATCACCAGGGTTTCTACACCACAGGTGGAGCCATTCACCAGAAACCAACTGCGATCCGCTCCGTAGGCGGCTGCCGCCAGCTCCTGGGCTTCCCGGATCACGCCGTCGGGATCGTGGAGGTTGTCCACCTCCGGCAACTCGGTGAGATCCGCCCGGAAGACGTTTTCTCCCAAAAACTCCCGCAGGTCGGTGGCGATCCCGCGTCCCTGCTTGTGGCCTGGCGTGTGAAAGGGAGCCTTGTCCAAGCTGCAATAGTGGCGAATGGCCTCAAAAAGAGGGGCCCGCTCTTGAGCTTTGCGATCCAGCAGGCGCAGACGACGGGACGCTTTGGACAGATGAGACAAAACCATGGGCCACTCCCCAACACACCAGCGTCCAGTCATTATCCACCCCCAGCGGAGCCAAGTCCACCCTCAAGGTCACCCCAGGGAGCGTCTTTCCTGCTAGCCTGGGTTCAGGTTGCCCTTCCTGCTTGTATGTTTGAAAAGCTGCCCCTCCCCCTGAGCACCCTGGTGTTGCTGGCGGGCGTTGCCGCCACAGCTTGGGGCTTTGCCCAGTACAGCGATCCCACCCTGAACCTCATCGGCCTGTTTACCGGGATCCCCTTGCTGCTGGGGGGGGTGACCATGAAGGTGGTGGAGCTCAAGCCAGTGCCTGCCCTGACGCCCCCTTCGCCAGAAGTGCTCCAAGCCCGCGCTCAGCAGGCCACGGAAATTCAAAAACAAGTCCGCGCCGACATCACCAAATATAGCTATGGGGCCAACGCCCACCTGGAAGAGGCCCTGGAGTTCCTCGGCCTGCGCGGCCCTCTGGAAGCAGACCTACCCAAAATCAGAGGCTACAGAGAAGAATTGCGGGATGGCCGCTACACCCTGGTACTTCTCTTCGATTCGCCGGCCGTTCCCTTCCAGCAATGGCAGGAGAGCTACCAGAAAAAAATGCAGGGCTTCTTTGGCCGCGACGTGGAGGTGCAACTGCAGCAGCCCCGAGAACATCAGGTGGAGCTGGCGCTCATCGCCCGTCCCGGATCCCAGGCCACCTGAGCAAGACAGCGGGGCTTAGGTCCTTTGCTTCTCTGCACGACTTTTTCACAGTTTTGTTCCTAAGATTAGAACGACTCACACAGGTGTGTTGAAGACTGAGACACTAGAGGAAGGAGACTTGGGGATCCCCATATTTGGGATCCCTATTTTTTGAATGATAAAAAGTTAGCAGGATTCCTCTCGGAGCGACACGAAAACAGCGCCAGCAATGACGCTAATCTCAGCTCTCGTCCTCAAGCTGGTTGCCAGTCGCTTGCCAAAAGCTTCTACAACCCACCTCATGCAATCCAAGGGATCCCTGGCAGCAGTTGTCACCGGTTGGTCTCGTAGGGTTTTGGTTCCAAGATAAGCAGTTGGTCAAGAAACTTAACATCTAGGTCAACTCATCTTAACTCAATAAAGACTCCCCGAGCCATCGGGTTAACTTTTGTGGGTCTCAGCAGCCCAATCCTGAATAATCCAGGTACGCAAGATCTGGATTTCTTCAGGGCTCAAGTGGCCCAAGCGATCCGTGCCGGTGCCGTTGCGGCGAATGTAGGCCAATTCGGGAGATCCGCTGCGTCCAATAAAAGAGCCGGGAAATTCTCCTTGGGGATCACTCACGGGGGGTCTCGGCGTCGGCACAGTTCCCGTCCCAAGCTCCGATAAGGAACCGGGGGCGTCGGCCCCTTCTCCTTCTGCATTCAAGGGGATCCCTGCCGCCCGTTGAATAACAGCATGGCGAGCCAACCAGCGCGGTTTCAGCAACTCGCTATTTTCTGATCCGGGCGTTACGTAACGCATCACCGCGGCATAGCTATCCAAAGGGCTGCGCCGCATCCGACCGGCCCGCTGATGACAACCCACACAGCTAGCATCCAGTAGGGGCTGAATATCTCGCTGGTAGGTGTATTGAGGCTCGGTGCGGAAGGTCAACTCTATGGGATTTTGTAAATCTAGCTCTTTGGCAGCAGGTAAGAACACTCTGTAATCGGTACTGTAGTTGAGTGGCTGTAAAGGCTGTACAATTAGCTCGTTTCCCTGGATATCAAAGGCCACTTCCAAAGGAGGCTGGATCCCAAAAGCCAAACTCGTCATTCCTGTCGGAAGCTCTCGGTCGAAACGCAGGCGAATACTTTGATCAACTGGGATCCCTCTTTGGCCATTGGAAGGATTGCTAGAGACCAATGCGACTCCACCTTGAGGAAGAGGAGTAAATTCTACCTGAGCTTTTCGGGCCGCCACTCTTGGTTGTAAAAGAGTTAATGCATTGGGATAGAAAGTGGTATATTGCTCCAGTTGAGTTGGCGATGGGTTTTGCTGCCAAACACTGCGAGGCATTCGCACCGTGAAGAGGGGCACTTGTTGTTCCCCACCTTGCCCCAGTACTTCTAAAGTGAGCTGCTCCGCCTGCGGCTGTGCCTGAAATTGTTGTGCCAAGGTTTGCCAAACCAAAGAGCGCGATTGCTCGACAAGCTGTGAATAGCTCTGCCCCTGCACCCGTAGAGAGAGATGATAGGTTTGCGGCCATCCTACCTCACCCCAAGCCAGCACCCAGGCCAACCCGAAGGCGAGCAACAGGGATCCCAGCTTCAGCCAAGGCCGGCGGCGAGAGTTCGACATCAGCATTAATCAGCAACGTATCTTAGGGTTTAGCCGTTTCTATGAGAATCTTCCATCTTTGGCAAAGCAACCGGTCTGAGAGAATGACAGTCATTGGCGGGCCACTCTTCTACTCTTCTAGAATAGTTGGGGTAATCAAGACAACAACTTCACTTCTAATGTTCGTCGTGTTTTGCCTACGAAAGAGAGCACCTAGCAGAGGAATCTCAGCAAGAAGTGGAACTTTATCAACAGACACTCGATCCTCCTCTTGTATCAATCCTGCCAAAAATAGTGTTTCCCTGTCTTTAAGTCTGATTTGCAAAGAGCCAACAGAACGCTGATTGAGCAAGCTAATTACGGCTCCGTCTGCTAAAGTGATTTGGCTACCGATAGATGAAACCTGGGGAAGAAGATTCAACGTAACGTAGCCATTGTCATCAATCCTGACGTTTTGAATAATTAAGTTGACTCCTGCGTTTCCTTTTTCAAAAACGACTGTTGACGTACCCGTTGCAGGGTCTGTTACCAATCTCCTATTGGTGATAACTTCTTGACCAACTACAATAGCCGCGCCCGTGTTGTTAGCGACGACCACTTTTGGGTCAGCCAGTATCTTGGCTGTTCCTGAAGCAATAGCTGCATCTATGCGGGCCGCAAGAGATTGCTGGAGTCGGTTTAAGGTGTTGAACACAAGTGAGCCGCCAGTTCCTACGGAAGGAACTACGCCAACGTCAGGAACCGAAGACCCTGCAGGTTGGTTGAGGGGAGTTCCACCAAAGGTGGTATTATCTCCAGAGCCCAGTGCAAAGTTGCCAGAGGCACCGCCTAATGCCACTCCTAGACTAGAGTTGTTATTGAGGTTAATCTCAATAAACCTAGCACTAACTAAGACCTGACGACTTCTAAGATCAATCTGGGCAAGGTAGGCTGCAATCACATCATGCTGGGCAGGTGTGGCAACAATAGTTAGTGAGTTTGTTCTTGGATCTGCTTGAATGGCTGACTCTTGAGCAAGAGGGATATTCGATGCTTCCAGGATAGCTAAAATTCTACTTCTGATTTCACTTGGAGTGATACTTAGTTGTCTAGCATTGATTTCGACTGTTGCTTGCCCGCCTCCGGCCCCAGCAGCAGTAAGGTTAAAGGTCTGTTCTGTCTCTTCGATTCTTAGTTGATTAAGTCTATATGTTTTGACAATCTGCTGGCCGACTCCAGGAAGGCTAGTGCCGATAAAAACTGTTTGCCCTACACGAGTTGCTTGCAGTTCCTTCAGCCGCAAGATAAAGTTGAACGTTTCCTGTAAGGGTGAGTCGGCTACATCTAAGGAAATCGTCAAGTCCGGAGGAACGTCGTTAAGAACTACATTTAGTCCAGCTCGACGTACCAAGAGACTCAACACATCACCTACGGGAGCATCCCTCAGGGTTAAGGTAATCTTGGCATTTGAGCCCAAGTCAACTGGAGGGGGAGCAGGAAGGATGCTGCCGACTGCAAGATCCCCTGCCGGAGGAGCTACTGCTCGACCCTGGAAGGGAGAAGTAGTGGGATCAACGGATCCCGGCGGCAGTTGGGGTTGGTTAAGCTGCCCTACGGGGGGCACCTGAGAAATGACCGGCCCAGGGGAAGCCGGCTGAGGGGCAGGAGCCACCTGAGCTGGCGGGGAAGGGGGAGGAGTTTGGGCAAGGGGCTGAGGAGTAGGGGCTGTTCCCTGGGGAGAAGGAGGGTTTTGAGCAACCGAAGGGGCGGCAGGAGCCGGCGGCGGGGCCACAGGCTGAGGTCGGGTTGGCGAGGCCGGTTGATTGGGCGCTACTTGGCTGGGCGCGGCAGCTACAGGAGCCGGTGGGGCAGAGGGCAAGCCCTCAAACTCGAAGACCAACTGTGTTGGGCTGCGCTGGGCCAGCAAGCCCTGGGGAGCTGCCGCAACACCGGCAATTTCTATCCGCACGCTGTCACTGCCCAGTTGCTTGGCTTCGATGAAGCGCACTCCCGGCAAGGGAGACTCCTGACGATAGCGGCCTTGACCGCCATCCAGTTGAGCATTGGTGATATCCCCAATCCAAGACCGGCCCTGTTGGGTAAAGAACACCTGTGGACGGGCACCCCCTGCGGTGTTGATCTCCAGCTTCATGCGGTTGCCGTGGGGCACCAGGCGGATATCGGTGATGCGGCTGAGGCTTTGTGGATTGGCGGAGGTCAACTGCTGAGCGGCGGCTTCCTCAAGTTGGCTTTCTACAGCCAACAGAGGCAGCGAAAGGATCAAGCTCAATGCACATCCCCAGGCGACTCGACGGTTCATCATCCTCACACCTCACTCCGTTACCCAAGCGTGTTTCTGCTTTACTTCAGCACGGGTTTAGCCAGTGCTTCCCTAATCAAAGCCGAAATTTTGGCCTTTGCCACTACCCGTAGTGGCTTTATGGGTGGTTTTTCCCCGATCTTCGACATAGGAACACTACCTGTATCGGTGCCTCTGGGTTGTCTTTTCCAATTCCCAAGGAGATCCCCTTGCAGCAGGATCCGCTGCGAACCACCAGGGCACAAACGGGGTACAGGCTGGCCTATTGGCCAGGTGTTGGCTGTCCTGCTTCGGGGGGAGCTTGTCCTTCGGCGGGGGTCTGTCCTTCGGGTGCAGGGGCCGTGCCCAAGGGAACGTCCTTGTTGTAGATGTAGGCAATCAAATCAAAAGCGGCGTCCAGCTCCCCTGTGTCTTGAACAGGATTTAGGCTGATGTTGCTCACCCGAAACAAGGTGCGTAGGCGCTCTACATCCCTCATGAGATTGATGATGTCCGTATAGGGGCCCCGCACCGCGACGCGGGTGGTTTGCACCTGGATGGCCGGAGCAATGATCGCGGGCACTTCGGAGTTGGCCGAAGAAGCAGGGGTGAGGGGAGAAGGGGCAAAACTGCGCAGCTCGCTGTTGGGCTGTCCCCGCACCAGCCGGTTGAGATCGATCAGTTGCGTGTCGGCATTCTCGGGGGTGGCCAGCAAGGCGCTGATCTGCTGCTGCTGCACGCGAGCCCTCTCGATTTGGTTGGGCACGTCCTGTAAGCCGGCAATCTGGCCCTGTACCTCCTGCAACTGGCTGGTTTTTTGGGCCACCTCTCTTTCCAAGGCTTGCACCTCTCTGATCAGAGGACGGAGTTGGGTGAAGGCCAAAAAGCCCGCCGCGCCCAGGCCCAGGATCCCGATCAACAGGCCAATGCGAATGGGAGTCAGCTCGACCCCCAACAATATCGGCGGCCCTGCCGGGGGTGCCATTAGTTGGTCGTCGTGAAAACTTTCTACCGAGCCAGTCATCAGTTCCCCTCCACTTGACGCAGAATGCGGATCTTTTCCACCAAGCCTATTGCTCCCCGCTGCTCCAGCTCGCGGGTAAACTCTGGGTCGGGATCCCCTATGGTCCGAATAGTAACCGTTAGGCCGTAGGTGACGCTGGGTTCAGTTTCAGGTGTGCCCTCCACTCGAGAGGCACTGTTGAGAACGGCACTGGTTACGAAGTTGGAATCCAGCAGGGTGAGCAAAAAGTCGTTCACCAAGGGAAAATCCAGCGCCCCGCCTTGGATGTTCACGGTATCCCCAGAGGCGCTGATGTTGGTTATCCACACCCCTCGGCCAGGGATCCTGCGCCGCACTTCTTCCAAAATGGCCGACCAGGGCTGGACGGATCCCAGAAAAGAGCGAAACCCTTCCGTCTGGGTGCGAATGGTTTGTAATTCTTGGCTGAGGCCCTGGAGTCGGGTCAACTCGGCATTGGCTGTGCTGAGTTCACCGTCGAGGCGGGTTCGCTCTGCCCTCAGAGTGTTCCGCTGACGGGAGAAGCTGTCTTGGAAATACCAAAAAGTTCCCATGGCCACAGCAGTCACGGCAACCCCCAGGCCAATGGCCAAAGCCCAGCTCTCGGCTCCGGCGGCAGTTGTCGGGGCGGCTACCGCCCCTCCTCCTGCCTGAGCTGCGGTGAGGACATCCGGCCTTTCTTTGAGGAAGTTGATCTCCGGTGTGTACATCTTTTCTGATCGCCTTGTGCATTGTTGGACACTGCATCTGCGTCATCCTGGGCAGATCCCTACTTGCCGGCTTCCCGCATGGCCAGCCCCAGGGCCACCCCCATCGCCGGGCGCTCCTCCAAGGGCACCTCGATTGAATCCGGCACAAGGATGTTGCCAAAGGGATCCGCCAGTTCTACCGCCACGCTCAACGACTGAGATAGGAAACCATCCATCTGGCCAATGCTGGCCCCCGGCCCGGCCAGCAAGACTTTCACCACCGGGAAGCTGCTTTCTGTGCTGGTAAAGAAATCAATGGAGCGCTTCAGTTCATCCGCCAAATCGGAGACAACGCGCGTCACTGCTGCTATGCCGGGATTGCTGGGAATCGGTTGATCTCCCGTGGCCAAAACATCGACGGGGTTGAGCAGGGGTAACCTCAGAGTTCGCAACAGGTCGCCGGTGCGGCTAACCGGCAAATTCAGAGATTGGGCCAGCACCTGCCGCATGTGGATGGTGCCGATGTTGACGGTGCGGGTAAATTGCGGGATGCCGTTGACCAAGATGCTGATCTCGCTGCTGTCGTAGCCGATGGAGCCAAGCAACACCGCCTCTTGAGGGCTGTGCTGGATGAGCTGGTCGCGGATGGTGCGAATGAGGGAGAAGCTGGCCAGCTCCACACAGCGCACCTTCAAGTTGGCCGCCTGCAGCACCTCTAGGTAGTTGTCCACCACCTCTTTTGGGATGGCCACCAGCAAGACTTCGATGCGCTCAATGCCATCCTGGGAAAGGTCTAGACCGAGGGGTTGGTAATCTACATCTGCCTGATCCCGTGGGTAGGGGATGTAGAGTTCGGCCTCCTGCTCCAAGACCACCCGGCGCAACTCGTCGGCAGGCAGGTCGGCAGGCAGGCGAATGAGACGAACGATGGCCTCTCTTACGGGCACTGCTGTGGCTGCCGGCAAGTTGGTGGGCACCTTGTATTCGTTCAACAAGTTGGCCAGGGTCAAGCCAACCGTGCTCGGATCGAGGATGCGCCCCTCGATCATTGCCCCCTCTGGCATTTCCACACTATGGTAGTGGGCCAGACGATAGCGACCATTGCCCTGTTTTTTCAGTTGGGCAACGGCAATGCGCTCGGGGTTGATGTCCACCCCAAGCATGGTTTGAGTTTTGGAACCGCCAAGAAAGCCGAACACGTCCGGAAACTCCGCCCTTTGCGCTACCGCTAGAGGCATACTACCCAATTTATCGGGGGGTTACCACCGATTTGCAGTTGACTCCAAATCTCTACTTCTTGCAGCGAGCGTTTGCATCCCTTTCCAGATGAGCCCAGCCAGAATCAGCAGAGAATCTATCTGGGTTTAAAATAGCGGGGCTGCAGACTTTCCCGCCCAACGCTCATGAACCTACCCAGCTTACTCTGGCCGGATCCCAACGGGATCCCGGCGCCTTCTCAGCCGGGGATCCTCGGCATTTTGGCTTCCGGCAATGGCAGCAATTTCGAGGCTATCGCTCAAGCCATTGAGGCAGGTGAGCTGCAGGCCCAGATTGCTGTGGTCATCACCAACAATCCCATAGCCTACGTGCGGCAGCGGGCCCAAAAGCGAGGGATCCCTTGCCTTGTGCTCAACCATCAAGACTACCCCCGTCGTGAAGATCTGGATGCCGCCATCGTCCAGGTGCTCCGGCAGCATCAGGTGGAATGGGTGATCATGGCCGGGTGGATGCGCCTGGTTACCCAGGTGTTGTTGTCCGCTTACCCGGATCGCGTCTTGAATTTGCATCCTAGCCTGTTGCCCAGCTTCAAGGGCCTGCGAGCCGTTGAACAAGCTCTGAAGTGCGGTGTGAAAATCGCCGGCTGCAGCGTTCACCGGGTCACGCTGGAAATGGACAGCGGCCCCATCGTGGCCCAAGCAGCCGTGCCGGTTCTGCCCGAAGATACCGTGGAATCCCTTTACCGGCGCATCCAAACTCAGGAGCACCGCCTCTACCCGCTGGCCATCCGCCTCTGCCTGGCCGAGGGATCCCTGCTACCCAAGGCTTGAGAGAGGCTGCACAATTGAGGTTGAGTCCAGCGCTGGCGCATCCTATGGCTGAGATCCCGCCTCTCCTCGTCTTCGACAGCCAGGTGATCCTGGCCGGTCGCTTGGCCCTATGGCAGGAGTGGGCCCGCTTTGGAGTGTGTGTGCTGCCGCAGGCGGTGATGGCCGAGCTGGAGCGCTTGACCCGACAGGCCATTGATCCCCAAGAAGAATCGACGGCCCGCGAGTTTTTGCGCCGCTGGCCTGGCCTGGGGTTTGCCGTCTCGGAAGCCCGGGCCCTGGTGGGCGGTGCCGCTGCCAGCGATCAGTCCCTGCGGATCCGCTTGGAAGAGGCAATTGCCGACTGCGCCTATGCCCTGGCCCAACAGCAGCCGGGAACGCTGGTGGTTGTGGTTAGCAACGACCGGCCTTTGGTGGGGCGAATTCAGGGTATAGGTCTCAACAACCTCTGTGCCATCTCCCTGGCAGAACTGAACCGGTGGCTGCGTCAGCAGCAGCGCCCTCAGGCTGTGGCCACGGCTTTGAAGCGGTTGCCAGGGCCAGCCATTCCTGCCGCCAGATTGGCTTCCTCTTCTAGCCCCGCTCCACCCGTCCGTCCCCTGAGTCCTTCTCCAGCTTCGGCGAAGCCACCTGCTCGGGTCGGGTCGAGCCCAACCCGCCTTGGGCCCCTTTTGCAAGGCCTACAGAATGCTCTTGCCTTGTTGCTGGCCCTGGTTTTCCTCTCGGCAGCCGGGTTATTGGCCTGGCGTTGGCTCGATCCAGCAGGGAGCGAAGGAATCTGGCGGCGGCTGCCGCTGTCTCGGATCCCTTGGCTTCGGGATCTGTAGTCATCAAAGCTACTGCTCAACAATCGTGACGTTAAAGCCCTTGCTTTTCAGGGTTTCTGCGTGATAGCGGGCATATTCCAGTTGCTCAAATGCTGCCAACTGCACAAACTTCTGGCCATTCACATCTTTCACAAAGGCCCCATCGGAAACTTGTCGAGCGCGCGCCAAGCTCTCGGCCCCCGAGTAGGTGGTAAGCACCAAGAAGGTGCCCTCGCCGCGGTTCGGCCCCAAAGTATCGGGATCGTTGTTGCCCAGAGGCACCAGGGTCAGGGATCCCACAGAGGTGGGAGATGAGGGTTGAGAGGGGCGCTCCAAACTGGCCGCCAACTGCTCCACCGTTCTGGGCCGAGAGGGTTCTGCGGCAGCCAAGACCAAGTCGGTTTGCAGGCTATCCAGCAGGTTGGGAACGTCTTGAAGGGGAGCGATCTGCAAGTCCCTCAAGTCTGGGGAGGTCGTCAAGCCCAGCGCCAGCCGACTCGGATCCAAGCTGCCGGAATAGAACTCCTCTCCCACCTGCCCTTGCAGCGGTTCCAGTGGGATCAAGGGCAACCGGGACAGATCCACCTGGATGGGGCTCCTTTCTTCTGCTCTGTTGGCAGTGCTTGGGGGCAGAGACAGTTCTGCCGGCCAGATCAGCCAGCGCACCCCAAAGCCAATCCCGGCGCAAGAGAGCACCCACAGCAGCAAGACCCAGAGGGGCGAAAAGGCTCCAGAGGGCCGTGGCATCTCTTCTTCTTCCAGGTCTTCCACCACCTCTTGAATGAGCACAGGTGAGGAGCGCTGCCCAGAGCTGGTATTCCTGAGCTGACCTGCTCGCGGCGGCGGCCCAGAATTCGTGCGCTGCAAACGCTGCCAGAGGCGAAACCGCTCCAATTCTTTCAGCACATCCAGGTGCAGATGGCCCAGCGCTTCCTGAAGAGCAGGTTGAGAACCTGAATGGGATGGGGACTGCTGTGCCGTAGGTACGGGTTGGGTAGTGTCTGGAAGAAGCGGAGAAGGACTCATAGACAGCCCACACTCAACTTAATACAAGTCTGACGGCAAACAATGCCGGTTAACTGTTGTGACAGCCGGAAACAGCTTAACAGGAGAACCTGCCTTGCCAACAAGGACTACCAGCGCTCTATTACCCTGCCATAAGACCATGACAGTCTTCTAGGACTTTGCCTCGAGGTAGAGGGCACACACATCTGCCGGCAGGTGCTGAAGCAAGATCTGGCGGGCAGAGGCAACGATGGCATCCACATCTTCTGGGGCAAGGTAGTATCCGTCGGCCTTGAGTTGGGCGGCAATGCGGGCCGGTGACCAGCCAAAGCAATCCCGCAGCAGCAGAATGAAGCGCAGGTCTCCCGGCAAGGTGTCCAAGCCGGCGCTTAAATAACAGGCCAGTGCCGGCGACAGAGAGGACTTGGTCCCGCCGCCACCAACAGCCTGCGAAGGAGCGGCTTCTTTCTCGGCAGGGATCCCGTCCAAAGCTTGGAGCAGCTCACGAGTTTGCTCTGCCAGCCAGGGTTGCAGCACGGGATCCCCTCGACCAGCCGCTTCTCCCAGAAGGCTGCGGACATCCAGGCGCTGTAGGCGCAGGTAAAGCCGCAACCAAACCTGTTCTCGATAGGCGGCCCATTGCTCGGGCGGCAGATGTTCGGCCAGGATCCCGTCCACCCACTTGCAGTAGCGGCAAAACAGGCCGATGAAGTAGCGCGCCACCTCCGGCTGCCGTTGAAAGGCCCGCAGCAGCTCCAGATCGCTGTAATGGGCCACCCCTCGCACGATGGGGGCATCGCATTCCGGCCAAAGGACAGTAGCTTCGGGCATCAGCATCTCTCCCGCAGAAAAATCCCTAGCTATTCTCCAGGATCTCCCGGCAGGCCGATAGCAACTGCTCCTGCTCCGGCAAGGTGCGTAGGCCAATGCGCAAGTAGCGCTCCCCCAACTCAGGAAAACTCAGGCAATCCCGCACCAGGATGCGGTGTTGCCGCAACAGCTTCTCCTGAATCTGGGTGGCAGAGCCGGGGCAGCGCACCAGCACAAAGTTGGCTTGGCCGGGCCAGGGATCCCAGCCGGGCAGCGCCTGCAGACCGCTCAGCAAATGCTCCCGCGCCGTGGGCAGCCAGGCCAGGGTGCGCCGGCGAAAGTTTTCATCCGCCAGAGCCGCTGCCACCGCCACCGCCGCCAATCCGTTGACGCTCCAGGGATCCCGCCACTGCCGCCAGCGCCGCCAGTGATCCGGGTGCCCCACCGCAAAGCCAATGCGCAAGCCGGGCAGGGTGAAAAACTTGGTCAGGGAACGGATGACGATGGTGTTGGGGTGAGCCGCCAGATGGGGGATCAAAGTCTGGCTGCGGGGCAGCTCTCCCAACTCTGAGCCGGCGTCCAGAGGAGGCAGCTCCTGCGGGGCGTCTCCTGGCAAAAAGTCCATAAACGCCTCATCCACCACCACCCGCTCGAACTGGGGCAAAAGAGGCAGGATCTCTTGTTGCAGGAGCAGCCGGCCCGTCGGGTTGTGAGGGTTGTTCAGCCAAAGCACCCGGCTGCTCTTGCCTGCCGCCGGCAGGGGTTCTTGCAGAAGGCCAAAATCAGGGGATCCCTGAGCGGGGAAAAAAGGCAACGGCTTGACGGTCACCCCCGCCGCCGCCAGGGCCCGTGCATACTCCCCAAAAGCAGGCTGGGGCAGCCATACTTCCCGCCCTTGGGCATCGCGGGCGGCCCAGGTGAGCAACTCCGCCGCCCCATTGCCCACAAAAATCCACTCGGGCTCGACTGCCCAATGGTTGGCCAAGCAGATGCGCAAGTCGCGGTAGTCGGGATCCGGGTAGCGGCTGATCACAACCGGCTCTGCTGCGGACAGCGCCTGAGCCAGAGCTTGCAAGACCGACGCCGGGGGGCCAAGCGGGTTCAGGCTGGCCGAAAAATCCAGGATCTCCTCCGGAGAGCAGCCAGCAATCGCCGCTCCCCAAGCCCGATTGCCACCATGCCGAGGCCGCCCCATGCCTTGAGAAGAGCCTTACCCAGCAAGCGAGTCCCCACCCGGCGAAATTAAGATTTCCCCCCTGCCACTGCATCGCGGAACGACTTGCCCGCCGTAAAAGCGGGGACAATGCTTTCTGGGATCACCATCTTCTCGTTGGTCTTTGGGTTGCGACCTTCCCGTTGTTTGCGTTTGCGGGCCTCAAAGGAGCCGAAGCCCACCAGGGTCACTTTCCCCTTGGGTTCGCCGTTTTCATCGCGGGATGCGACCTCTTCAACGATGATCTCCAGCGCTGCCGAAATGACGGCCTCCGCTTCTTTTTTGGTTACGTTGGCGCGATGAGCGACGGCATCCACAAGCTCTGCCTTGTTCATCCTGATCTCCTCGTGAGTTAGGCAATAGGGTTAGAACAGTCTCTGGCCGCGTACTCGCGAGGGGCTGCGAAGCAACCACGGCCCAGAGTGTCTTCAGTCTGTAGGAGCGGGGCTTGCCCTGCACTGCGCCAAGGCGCCGCTGGCGCGAATGGCAGGATTGTGGCAGTTTGGCTCCAAATCACTGACATATTCTACAGCCAAGTTAGGTCAGAAGCCTGCTGGGATAGGGGTTTTAGGGGGGCTTGAGGCAATTTTGGGGAGAAAAGAGGCTGCGCAGATAATTTTTGTGCCCGGTCGGCTCACTTATGACTCAGGTCGGAAGTAGGCCCGCATCAGCTCGCGGAAGATCGGGGCCGCCCGGGATCCACCCCCACCGCCGCTGTTTTCCAGAAAGACCACGACCACCAATTCGGGCCGGTCGTAGGGGGCATAGCCGACAAACCAGGCGTGGGAGCGCCGCGGCGGATCCTCGGCGGTGCCGGTTTTGCCGGCGGTAGGGGGAAAGCCCGGCCCCAGGTTGGCGTTGCCGCCGGTGCCGTAGACCACCA
This sequence comes from Synechococcus sp. H55.11, assembly GCF_047462475.1. Lineage (NCBI taxonomy): Bacteria > Bacillati > Cyanobacteriota > Cyanophyceae > Synechococcales > Synechococcaceae > Synechococcus > Synechococcus sp. H55.11. The sequence goes on along the minus strand of NZ_JANSJI010000142.1, from coordinate 5,160 downwards.
CATCCCGCAGCCCCTGTTGCAAGATCTCCAGGGTAGCGGGGGAGAGACCTACCTTCTGCCGCAGGGGCACGGGGCTTTCCGGGATCACCTGCTGCGAGAGCAAGGGACGCACCCGCCAGCCGCCGTTGGCCACCGCTGCTGTGACCACCGCCATCTGCAGCGGCGTGGCGGTGATAAATCCCTGGCCGATGGACATGTTCACCGTATCGCCCACATACCAAGGCTCGCGCCAGTGACGCTGTTTCCAGTCGGCGTCGGGCACCAGCCCCACAGCTTCCCCCTTAAGGCCGATCCCGGTCAATTGCCCCAGCCCGAAGCGACGCGACCATTCTTGCAGGGGGGCGGCCTTGGTGCCCAGGGCAATCTGGTAGAAGAAGGTGTCGCTGCTGTAGGCCATCGCCTGGCGGTAGTTCAGCCGCCCGAAGCCGGCGCGGTTCCAGTCCCAGAACCTCCACCCGCCCACCTGGATGTAGGGGCCGGTCTGCAGCACCGTATCCGGGGGAAAGGCCCCCGACTCGATCCCGGCGGCGGTGGCGATGATTTTGTAGGTGCTGGCGGGGGGATAGGGCCGCAGGGCGCGGTTGAGGAAGGGAAAGTCCTGCTGTTGCAGGCTCTCCCACTGGGCTTGGGTGATGCGGCTGGAAAAGAGGTTGGGATCAAAAGTGGGATAGCTGGCCATGGCCAGGATCGAGCCGTCGCGGGGATCCAGGGCGACCACTGCTCCTTTCTGCTGGCCCAGGGCTTGCTCTGCCGCCTGCTGCAGGCGTACGTCCAAAGTCAGCTGCAGGGTGTCGCCCGGTTGGGGGGCTTGTTCTCCCAGCACCCGCAGCACTTCTCCCATGGCGTCCACCTCCACCTGGCGCCCGCCCCACTGGCCGCGCAGATGGCTCTCGAACAATTCCTCCACGCCCATCAGGCCGACGATATCCCCCAAGCGATAGCTGGGATCGGCCCGCAGTTGTTCTTGCGAGATCTCGCCGGTATAGCCCAGCAGGTGGGCGGCCAAGTCGCCATGGGGATAAAACCGCACCGTCTCCGCCTCCACCATCACCCCCGGCAGTTCGCGGCTCATCTCTTCCAGTTGAATGACCACCTGGGGGCTGGCGTTGCGCAGGATGCGTACGGGAAACGGGGAGCGGTAGCCGGCCTGTTCCAGCTTTTGGGCAATTTCTTCGGGGGCCATGTTCAAGGCTTGGGCCAGCTTGGGGATCGTCTCCTGCCAGCCCTGCCGCGACTGCACCAACGGCCACAGGAAGACTGAGTGGGAGAGCTGGCTGCCCGCCAGCAGCACGCCGTTGCGATCCACAATGCGCCCCCGTTCCGGCAGCTGGGGCAAGAGGCGAATGCGGTTGGTATCGGCCAACTGGCGGTAATACTGGGTGCGCACCAGTTGTAGGTAGGCCAGGCGGGATCCTAGCCCCCCCAGGAGCAAGCCGCTGGCCAGCAGGAGCAAGACAACAGCTCGGTAGCCCTGGCCCACCGTTTTGGCCGGCGGGGATCCCAGCCAGCGAGGGCTACTGGTCGGCGGGGGAAGGACGCGGCGCGGGTCGGGGGGCCTGGAGTGGGGGGAAAACAGGGTTTTGGGATCCCGTTCCGCGGATGTGGTGATCTTGCCAACAGGGTAAAGTTTGGCCATGAAGAATTGCCGAATAAAGCTGCAACCCATCCACCCAGCGCACAAGGTTGAATGCCTGGGCGGTCTCTCTCAGCCAGTATCCCCGGCTGCGGCCAGCCTCGTCCAGGAGGGTTGCCGTGGATAGGGCAGAACAACAGCGGCTACGACAGGCTGCCTGGCTGATGCTGGGCAATGGCCTGCGCCTGGGGTTGTCCGGGGCCTATTTCATCCTGCTGGCGCGGCTGTTGGGGCCGGAAGCCTTTGGGGTGTTCTCCGCCATCTTGGCCTGCAGCAACCTGGCCGCCCCGTTTGGCCATTGGGGCCAGTCGGAACTGCTGATCCAGCGCCTGAGCGGCCGGGGATCCGCGGCGGCTGCCCAGGAGATCGGCCCCAGCTTGTGGTTGGCGGGGCTGGGCTGCGGGGGGATGACGCTGCTGTTAACACCTCTGTTGAGCCTTTGGCTGGCCGGGATCTCCCCCCTCGTGGTGGGGATCCTGCTGGGGAGCGACCTGCTGTTTATCGCCATCCCTGAGGTGTACAGGGGGATCCTGATCGGGCAAGAGCGGGTTGCCGGCGTGGCTCTCATCGATACCGGCATGGCGCTGGGGCGGGTTGGCGCTGTGCTGCTAGCGGTGGCTCTGGGTTGGGGATCCCTGGTGCAGTGGGCCGTGCTGTACGGCCTGATGGTGCTGGTCGTGCTGCTGCTGATGGCGCGGGGGATGGGACGGTGGAGCAAGCCTTCTCCCCCCTTGGCCTGGAGAGATCTGGGGGAACGGCTGGCGGCGGGCTGGGATTTTGCCGTGGGGCTGGCGGCGGCAAAAACCTTCACCGATTTGGACAAGCTGCTTTTGCCCCGTCTGGCCTCGGCAGCAGCGGGAGGGCTCTACAGCGCCGCCTACCGGGTGATCAACTTCTCGCAAACGCCGATGATCGCCCTGCTCACCAGCCATTTTGCCGAGCTGTGCCGCCAAGGGCAAAAGGGCCTACGGCAAGGCTGCCACTACGCCTGGCAGCTCTTCCCTTGGGTGGTGGGCTACGGCAGTTTGGCCGCCCTGGGGGTGGCGCTGGGCTCCTACGGGATCCCCTGGGTGCTGGGGTCGGCTTACCAAGAGACGGCCCTCATCCTGCGCTGGCTCAGCCCGGTCATCCTGCTGGAGGGGATCCACCTGCTGCTGTCTCACCTGCTCACCGCAGCCGGGCTGCAAAAGCCCCGCAGCCGTCTGCAACTGGCGGCACTGGGTCTGAACGGGCTTTTGAATGCGGTTTGGATCCCAAGGTGGGGTTGGCAGGGGGCGGCCTTAGCGACCTTGCTGTCGGAGCTGGCTTTGGTGCTGGCCTTGCTGCTATTGGTTCGCAGGCAATGGCGCTCTTGGGAGAGATCGGGACTTACGGGGCCTTGATGATTTTGTAGGTGGCTTTGGCGTCGGGGCCGAAACTGATCACATCTCCCGACCGGAGCTGGTGGGTGGTCAATTTCTGTCCGTTGATCAACAGGCCATTGGTGCTGGGCCGACCTTCCAGATCCCCATCCAAAATGCGGTAGCAATATTCTCCCTCTCGCTCGGCAGGAACCCGCAGCAGCATGGCGTGGTAACGGGAAGCAAACTGAGAGTTGAGACAAATGTCGTTCGCCAAGTCCCGACCGATGAAGTATTTGGCGGATCCCAGCACCTGAGTACGGCGGCCATCTCGGTCTTCCACGATCAAGATGTGCTGCTGAGTGCCGGAAGGAGAAGGCGCAGACTCAACCATACTTCTGCTGTGAGACCAGTATTGAACTGTACCCCACACTATACCTAAGTTTGGCCCTCTTCCTGCCATTGCCGGGCCTGACCGATCCGATGGCTAGCGAGGGATGTTCTGGAGCAGTGGGCCAACCCAGCCGGGAAAGAGGGTGTAAGCTCCTACCGCCCATTGGGCCATGCCCACCACCACCTCCGACTTGGACTGGCAAGCGGCGTCCCAAATGGCTTCGGCCACTTCTTCTGGCCGGCTGGCCCAAAAACTCTCCAGCGCCCGTTGCATTTGCTCGCGGGCTTTCCCACCTGAGGCTTGGGATTGGCCGTCAGCAGGGGACTCCGGCCCCCCCTCATCCAGAAAGATGGCTCGCTTGAGAAAATCGCTGCTGACAATGCCCGGATGAACACCGATTACCTGGATCCCGTGGGGTTGCAGTTCCAGACGCAGCGCCTCTGTCAGCCCGCTGACTGCGTACTTGCTGGCACAATAGGCGCTCATTTGGGGCAGGGGCATTTTGCCGCCGATGGATCCCACGTTGATGATCTGACCTTTTTTGCGCTTCAGCATATCGGGGAGCACGGCCCGGATGGTGTACAAGTAGCCCCAAAAATTGACCGCCATCAGCGCCTGCCAGTGTTCCAGGGTGGTTTGCAAAAAAGGGCCGCTCATACAGATGCCGGCGTTGTTGATCAGGCAATCGATGCGGCCATAGCGTTCTAGGGTTTTCTCCACCAGGTTTTGCACCTGTTCTGGCTGCGTGACATCGGTGGGAACGGCCAAGACCTCGGCGTTTAGACTTTGCTCCAGGTCGATGGCCGTTTGCTTCAAAGTTTCGGCAGTGCGGGCGGCCAGGGCCAAGCGGTACCCCCCACGGGCAAAGGTGAAGGCGGTGGCTCTGCCGATGCCTTCGGAAGCGCCTGTAATTAAAACAACATCGGCCATCCTGCTTCTCCGCAAATCTGGACAGGGATCCCTCTACCTGTTGTAGCTTCTTTGAGGGTTGGGGATCCCTGCTTGGCCTGAGAGCTTAAGATACGGAACGGTAGCGAAGATAGGGTTTATGGCCTCTACCTACTCATTTGATATCGTCAGCGACTTCGACCGGCAGGAACTGGTGAATGCCGTGGATCAAGCCCGGCGGGAGATCAAACAGCGCTATGACCTCAAGGATACCCAGACAGAAATGGAGCTGGAGGAGGGATCCCTGACCATCACCACCGCCAACGACATGGCCCTCAACTCCATTCGGGAGCTGCTCCTCACCAAAGCGGCCAAGCGGGGCCTCTCCCTGAAAATCTTCGACTTCCAGCCGCCGGAGAGCGTCGGCGGCAACCGGGTGCGCCAAGTGGTTCGCCTCAAAAAGGGCATTGATGCCACGCTGGCCAAGCAGATCGCCAAGCAGATCCGCGACAACTTCAAGAAAGTGCAGCCTTCCATTCAAGGGGATCTGGTGCGGGTTTCCGGCAAGGATAAGGACGAGCTGCAAGCGGTGATTCAAATGCTCAAGCAGCAGGACTACCCGGTGGCGTTGCAATTTGTTAATTATCGCTAGGGAACCGTTGAGCCTCCGTCCCTTCCCCCTCAATTCCCATCCAAATTCAGGATCGCTGGACTCACAGCAAGGCAACGGTAATGCAACAGTTCGTTCACATTTCCAACTCCCCTCTTCTTCTGGGGGCAGGGGTGAGGGTTATAGTCATTTCAAACAGCAATGAAACGGTTCGTTACGTCGTTATTGCTCCGCAACGCCGTCGCGAACGCGCCGCTCTAACTCCCCTCTCCCTCAGGGAGAGGGGCTGGGGGTG
>NZ_JANSJI010000141.1:0-6021 GCF_047462475.1 Synechococcus sp. H55.11 | reverse complement strand
CCGATCTGCTCTTGATGTGGGTAGATCCGCGGATCCGGCCTGAGTCTTTGCTTTAAGAGCCCTGGATCCTTCCCCAAGAGCTCAGGTTTCTGTTGTACATTGGGTTCAAGTTGGAAAATGAGGGATCCCCCATGCACTTTCGACCCGACGGCGCTCTGGACGACAGCTTGCCAGGAATAGCTGCGGAGGCAGTGGTATGGAATGCGCTACGCCAAGGGCTAGGAGCGGACGCGGGTTATCTTTTCCATCGAGCTGTTCTTTATAATCATCGCCGAGGCAATCCCAGGGCTGAGATCGACATCCTCCTGATTCATGCTGAATTGGGGATTTGGGTGTTCGAGTGTAAGGGCTTTAATCTGTACAATATTGAGAGCATCAACAACAACGAATGGCGCATGCGGCAGTGGCAAAAAGAAACAGAAACCCCTTTACAACAAGCAGGCAGTCAAATGTTTCAAGTCAAGGATTTACTGCGGAAAAAATTGGATATACAAACGCTAATAGATCAGATCAACTTTGATAAGCGGGTGGCTTTGCCCCGGATCCGGCGGCAGGAATGGCAAGAACGTTTTGGGGATCCGCCACTTATAGGGGCCTTGGTGTTTGCTGATGATCTGGAGAAACCCGAGCATCTGAAACAAAGATTGTATGAGGCTAGGCGGGTTGCCCAAGCTCCTCTCCACGAAGGAAAGCTAAAGCAGATTGTTCGGCATTTGGGCTTAGATTTGGAAGATGCTACCAATAGCCAGCCTAACTATGGCTACGATTCACAAATGGTGATCCGGCGCGTCCAAGAAGGGATCTTCAAACTCGATGAAGACCAACGCAAAATTGCCACCCAATATCCTGAGGGGCCGCAGCGGTTGCGGGGCCTGGCGGGGACGGGCAAAACCGTAGTCTTGACTCGCAGGGCAGCCAAAATCCACGCTGACCACCCGGATTGGGACATCGCCGTAGTTTTCTACACCCGCTCTCTCTATGAGCAAATTCGCAGGCAAATCTCAGAAGTCTGTCAGAGCAAGTTTGACATCGAGCCAAATTGGCAAAAGCTTCGGGTGATGCATGCCTGGGGATCCCAGGATCAGCTTGGGTTTTATCGCCTGCTCGCTCACCAATGTGGCTTAACGCCCAAAAGCCTGGATCGGGCAAGGGCAGAGTTAAGGGATAAAAATGACCATACAACGGAGCCCTTCGACTATGTCTGCCAAGAGTTAGAAGAGAAAGCCAAGGAAATCCCTCAACTTTTTGACGCCATCTTGATCGATGAAGGTCAAGATTTGCCGCCCGCCTTTTACCGTTTAGCCTATCGAACTTTACGGGATCCCAAGCGGCTCTACTGGGCCTATGACGAAGCCCAGGGCATTGGCTCGTTGACGGTGCCGGGGGCAGCCGAGCTATTCGGGCGCGACGAGACGGGCAAACCCAAAGTGCAGTTGGGAGGGAGAGCCGCCTTTGTGTTGCGCAAGTGCTACCGCACTCCAAAGATTATCCTCATGGCTGCCCATGCCCTCAACATGGGTCTTTTGCGTGGAGGCCAGCCTTTGCAGGGGGTTACTCAAAAAGACCAGTGGGAAAACTTGGGTTACGAAGTGATAGAAGGTGATTTTCGTAAGCCTGGATCTCCAATTACCCTCACCCGCAAGGCTTGCCATCCCGTCGATCAAGAAAACTTTGATCCCAAGGTGGATCCCCAGTCGCTGCTGGTCTGGCGCACCTTCCCTTCTGAGGAAGAGGAGCAGAATTGGATTGCCCAACAGATCGAGCGCGACCTGAAGCAGTGGAGTTTTCGGCCGGAAGATCTTCTAGTTACAAGTGTAGCCAGCTTCAGAGGGAGCAGACCCTACTGGGAAAGCCTAAAGGCCAGGCTCAAACAAAGAGGAATTAGCGCCCTCATTGCCGGCGAAGATGCCGATCGGGATATTTTCCGCTTGCCGGGGCATGTCACCCTGTCGGGGATTTTCCGGGCCAAGGGCAACGAAGCTTGGAAAGTCTACGTCTGCCAGTTTCAAAACGTCACCGAGCCGGGGCTAAGTGTAGAGGAGCAACTGCGCCGGCGCAATCAAGCTTTTGTGGCCTTGACACGCACCAAGCTCTGGTGTGTGGTAACAGGGATCTCCCCCAAAGATCAACTGGCCCCCGCCTTCCAAGAGCTGCGGCAGGCCAAGGAGCAGTACCCCTACCTACGCTTCCCAGCTTTTAACAAGGGATCCCTGCGGCGGGTTCATGAGGTGGATCTGGACTTGGAAGGTGCTTGAAGAACTACCGTCTGCCCTCAAGCGAGCCCAGCTCTGTCATCGCTTTTGCCATGTCGTCTAGGTCGTTCACCTTCTCCTCAATGGCTGCAAGAATTGCGTCGTAGGTGTTGGCCGAGGCGGAGGTGGCGGCAGCTTTGGTGGTAGAAGTGGAGCTGAATCCCTTTCCAAACCCAGACGGGTGGGCGGCAAAGTTGCCAGAACCTGTTGCTTGGCGAACTTGATTGAGGCTGGCAATCTCTTGGGCCAAAAGATCCCGTTGTGAGTGGAGCTGATCGAGTTTGGCAGCGCCCTCTTTCAAATACTGAACAAGCTTCTGTTTTTTGGCTTGCAAATCTTCTATTGAGGCTTTTAGATTTTGCTCTTCTGCACGCAGTTGCGCCAGCCATGCTTGCTGAGATCGGATCTGGGATCCCAACTCACAATGGGCTTGAGGATCAGTTCCATCGCCCGCTTCCTCTTCCTGCCGAACGGGTGCCCAATTGGCAAGAGCAGCCCGCAGATCGGCCAGCTCGTTTTGCAGGTGTTGTAGACCTAACTCTTGCTGGCTTTTGAAGTACTCCAGGGATTGCTCCAGCAGTTGGGTTTTGGCTCTGGCTTCACTCCCGGCCAGGGCGGAAGCGAGGTAGCCGGTCATTCCCGTAGCCAAAGCGGCTGCCCCCGATTGCCACAGGGATCCACCGGATCCCAGGCTGCCGAGGGCTACAGCAAGGCCAGCCAAGGTGGGAAAAGCATTGACCCAAAGCTGGCGAGAGGTAGCAAGCTTCATAGTCGGCCCCACAGTAGAACGACAGGGTTGGCTTGATCTTATGGTCTTTTCAAACAGTTGTTATGAAACAGCTTATTGGACTCATCTTTGGCTCCCCTCTTCCCTATGAACTGGAGCACAAGACAGGATTCCTATGCTGGAGTCATCAAGATCGAGTTCAGCCAAGAATTTAAACAGGCGGCTCAATGGTGGAGACAATGTCCTGAATCACCGCCTCTGCCTCTTGCCGTCGGTTACCGGCCATCTCTCCCGACCCAGCCAGGAGAACCCGATGGGCCAGTACCGAGACGAACAACGCTTGCAGATCTTCCGGCAAACAGAAGCTGCGCCCTTTTACCAGCGCCTGAGCTCGTGCCGCCCGCGCCAAGGCCAGCGCTCCACGAGTGGATACCCCTGCCCGCAGCAGCTTGGAAACACGAGTGGCCTGCACCACCTGCAAAAGATAGTCCGCCAGGGATCCGTCCAGGTACACCTGATCCACCGCCGCCTGGATCTCTCGCAACTCACCCAAAGAGAGAACCGGCTGCAGAGCCTCCACCGGCTCGGCTTGTTGCCGTTGCAACAGCAAAGCTCGCTCTATCTCAGGGCTGGGGTAGCCAATCGACAACCGCACCAAAAACCGATCCAACTGACTTTCTGGCAGAGGATAGGTGCCGTGGTATTCCAAAGGATTTTGGGTGGCCAACACAATAAAGGGGCTGGGCAGCGGGTAGGTGCGATCGTCCAGCGAAACCTGCCTTTCCGCCATTGCCTCCAGCAGGGCGCTCTGAGTGCGGGGCGAGGTGCGGTTGATTTCATCCGCCAAGATCACATGGGCAAAAATGGGGCCAGGGCGAAATTCAAAATCCCCTTTTCCCTTATTGAACAGGGTGAGGCCAAGGATATCTGTCGGCAATAAGTCGCTGGTAAATTGAATCCGTTGAAACTTGGCTCCCAAACTGTGGGCGATGGCCCGCGCCAACGTGGTCTTGCCTACACCGGGCACATCCTCCAGCAAAACATGACCTTCCGCAACCAAGGCCATGACCACCGCTTGCACCACCTGTGACTTGCCCTGAAACACCGATTCGATGTTGGCAATCAACTTGCCAATCTGTTGGTGCAAGGCTTGCAATCGTTCCACCGGGATCCGCGCCGAACCAGCACGGGTGCTGACACTCGCCATAAACCATTCCCAAAGGGGCCTATTCCACCTTACCGGCTGGATCCCCTTGCCTGCTCAGGACGGAATCTCACCAAACCCCGGCGAAAAACCGGAGTATCATAGACCTAGGCTCTCCCGGAAGGATGGATATCTTGGAACTGTCTTGTAAAAGTGAATATGCTCTCCTGGCCCTTCTGGAATTGGCCCAGCACTACAGCGATGGCCAGGTGCTGCAGATTAAAGAAATTGCGGCCCATCAGTCCATACCCGATCGCTACCTGGAGCAATTGCTGGCCACCTTGCGCAGACAAGGGTTGGTGCGCAGTCAACGGGGAGCAAAAGGAGGCTACTCCCTGGCCCGAGCGCCCTGGCAGATCTCGCTGTTGGACGTTATCCAGGCCATCGAGGGGGAAGATCTCGCCCGTTCCCGCGAGTGGTCCCCAAGCGATCTCACCCCAGAGCGGGAAGTGCTCCTGAAAGCTTGGCAAGATGCCCAAGCGGCGGCAGTAGCCATTCTCCAGAAGACCACCCTGCAAGACCTCTGCGACCGGCAGGCACAACAGCAACAGGCGCGGCTGATGTACTACATCTGAGCTGCGTGCAATACCCCACAGTTGTTCCTCTCCCAAAGCCGCAAGGACTCTGTTCTGCAAAGAGGAGAGGCTGGGATCCCTAGCCAGTTTTGGGTTATCCTGAAGCCCACTGCTTTTTGAATTGAGCCGTTCCCATGACTGTTCGCTCTTCTCGCTCCCAGGCTGCTGATACGTTTTCTGCGGAAGATTTTGCCCGGGCTTTAGACGGGCAAAACCTCAACTTTCAACCGGGACAGGTGGTGCAAGGCCGCATCTTCCAACATCAGAACGATGGCGCTTTGGTAGATATTGGCGGCAAATCTCCGGCCTTTTTGCCCCTTAAAGAAGCCGGGATCCGCTCAGGAGAAGATTTGAGCGTGCTTTTTCCCTTGAAGACAGAAGCCGAGTTTCTCATTGTGCGGGAAGATGCAGAGGGGCAGATTGTGCTTTCGGCGCGGCGGCTCCGGCTGAAGCGGCTTTGGGAGGAGCTGGCCCAAAAGCAAGCCAGCGGCCAGACGGTAACCGTTCGGGTGATCGGCACCAACAAAGGCGGCGTGGTGGTGGATGTGCAGGGGCTGCGCGGCTTCATTCCCCGCTCCCACCTCAGCCAACGGGAAGGTCTAGAGGAGCTGGTGGGCCAATCCCTGACGGCAGGCTTTATCGAGGTGAACCCAGAAGCCAACAAGCTGGTGCTCTCCCAGCGGGTGGCTGTGAAATCCGAGAACCTGAGCCGTTACACCAGCGGCCAAGTGGTGGAGGGCAAGGTCAGCGGACTAAAACCCTTTGGCGTGTTTGTGGATTTGGAAGAGGGGGTAACCGGGCTACTACACATCAAGCAGGTTAGCCAAAGCTTTGTGGCCTCGCTGTCGGATTTGTTTAAGCCAGGCCAACGCCTCAAAGCCGTCGTGCTCGATGTGGATGAGACCAAGGGGCGGATGGCCCTCTCCCTGCGGGTGCTGGAAAAGCATCCGGGTGAGGTGCTGGAGCATCTGGATACGGTTATGGACGAAGCCGAAGAGCGGGCCAGCAAGCTAAAAGGGAGGATCACAGCCGACGGCCAAGTCATCTGATCCCGATCCCTGCCTCGAGTTTGGATGCGAGATCCCTAGATCGATGGCAAAACGCCTTACGGCAATCAAAGGAAAATCATCGGTTTGAGCGGCGATGGAATGAGTTTCCAATTTCTAGGGATCCCCCGAAGAGCTAACCGCTCGCCTCCCCTCTCCCAGTGGGAGAGGGGCCAGGGGTGAGGGAAGTTGGATCCCCCCGAAGGAGAAACATCCT
>NZ_JANSJI010000140.1:0-1442 GCF_047462475.1 Synechococcus sp. H55.11 | reverse complement strand
GCCAACGTCAACCAAGGTCTCAAAGTGATCCACCCCACGGCGGATCCCCTCTACAACCAACAGCCCCAAGGGCAGGTCTACGAACCCCTCAGTGAAGATGCCTGCGCCGGCTTGACAGGGGGCCTGGCGCTCTTTGGCGGGCGCTCCCTCTGGTGCTCCTATGAATCCTTTGCCGTCAACGGCCTGCCCATCTGGCAGACGGTAACCCAGGCGATGGCCGAGCTGCGCCGCCCCACCCCTGCCGCTATTGCCCTCTTCACGGCTGGAGCATTGGAACAGGGACGCAACGGCTGGACCCACCAACGCCCGGAAATCGAGGCCTACCTGGCGGCTATGATGCGCAACGGCAACATCTTCCCCCTCTTTCCCCCCGACGCCAACTGTGCCCAAGCCGCCTACGAGTGGGCCTTGTCGACCTTCAACAAAGGGATCCCGATCTTTGCCAGCAAAACCCCCCTGCCCATCCGCACCACCCTGGAACAAGCGCGCCAAGCCGTGGAGCAGGGCTGCACTGTGCTGCAGGAACTGCCTGGATCCCGCACTGTGGTCTTTGCCGTGGTGGGAGATATGATCCTTCTGCCAGTCTTTGCGGCGGCTGAACAGCTCCAGGCCCAGGGGATCGGCAGCAAAATTGTCTCCGTGGTCAACCCTCGCCGTCTCTACCGCCCCAGCGATATAGCCTGGCCCACCTGTGCCCAACCCGATGGGGAGTTCATGTCTGACCAGGAGTTTGCCGCCTGGTTTGCCGGCGCAGCCCTTATCGGCGTGACTGGCGGATCCAGCCTGATGTTGGAGCCCCTGTTGTTGCGCTACACCGGCCCGCGCGATCTTTTTGCCTGGAAACGCGGCGAAACCACCGCTACCCCTGCCGAACTCATGGACTACAACGGCCTAACGGCCCAGGCGCTGGCAGAGCGAGCCAAGCAACTGCTAGGCTGAGGGGCAAATTGGGATCCCTTCAGTCTATGACTAGTGCCATCTCGCTCCGAGAGCAGCTTGAGAGGATATCCCCCCGCGAGAGAGTTGAGCAAGTCATTGTCCAACATTTTGCCAGACCCTTGCTCCATGAGCTAGGCTTTGGAGACCTGGAGATTAGGCCTGAGTTTGAAACAGGGTGCGGAGAAGTAGACTTTGCGGCTAGAAAAAACACACAACATACAGACATCTTCTTCAACTCTAGGAAAAACCCATACCTTCTCTTGGAAGTTAAGTCCAGGACAGTCAATCTTAGTGAGGGATCCGCTGCCTGTAGAGATGCAGTAGATCAAATAAAAAGGTACTTGCTTGGAGAGCATTGCAAATCAGCAAGGTGGGGAATAATTACCAATGCAAATTACATCCAGCTCTGGAGGAGACACGGGAAGGTTGTTCACCCTGTTACAGCAAACCTTGCTATCAACCTGGATAACATTGAGAACATCGTGCGTGATTTACGAAACAAG
>NZ_JANSJI010000139.1:0-1449 GCF_047462475.1 Synechococcus sp. H55.11 | reverse complement strand
GGATTCTGAGGTGCGGCATGATTTTCCTTTGATTGCCGTAAGGCGTTGAGCACAGATTTAACGCATTGTTGGCGATATTGGATTGCAAAATGATTTTCCTTTGATTGCCGTAAGGCGTTGAGCACGAAAACTCTGCCTGAGCTCCCCCTACTCTCTCCCTCATGATTTTCCTTTGATTGCCGTAAGGCGTTGAGCACGAACGGCATGGATGGCCAGAACTTCTCTCCTAACCCATGATTTTCCTTTGATTGCCGTAAGGCGTTGAGCACTCTCTTGTCTCAGAGTTTAATCAGGCTTTTTGGTCTGATGATTTTCCTTTGATTGCCGTAAGGCGTTGAGCACAGTCTCCACAAAATAGAGTGCTATCTCTATCCCTGCTTATGATTTTCCTTTGATTGCCGTAAGGCGTTGAGCACTTAATGTTTCCCATTGATTGCCGCAAGGCGATAAGTATGATTTTCCTTTGATTGCCGTAAGGCGTTGAGCACCCAAGTCTCCATTGGGCGCTATCGTCGCTTACCAATTGGCATGATTTTCCTTTGATTGCCGTAAGGCGTTGAGCACCAGTGAGCTCTCTCCCTTTTCCACAAAATAGAACGGCAATGATTTTCCTTTGATTGCCGTAAGGCGTTGAGCACAACTTTACTGAGCCAAGAATCGCGGCCACCACATCCAATGATTTTCCTTTGATTGCCGTAAGGCGTTGAGCACAATCTCATTAGCGTCAGAGTTTAATCAGCCTTTCTATGATTTTCCTTTGATTGCCGTAAGGCGTTGAGCACATAAACCGTTCAGAGTTGTTGCTAAAACTCAAGAAATGATTTTCCTTTGATTGCCGTAAGGCGTTGAGCACCTCTCCCTGTAGTCCTTGCCCTTGCGTGACCTTTTCTATGATTTTCCTTTGATTGCCGTAAGGCGTTGAGCACGGGGGGAGAGGGGAAAGTTAAAGAACACTCAGCAATATGATTTTCCTTTGATTGCCGTAAGGCGTTGAGCACACGGCTACTCTCCGAGCACGCGAATGAGTCAGAATAAATGATTTTCCTTTGATTGCCGTAAGGCGTTGAGCACTTCTCAGCCTGGCCCGCCGCCAGGTCATCCCACTCATGATTTTCCTTTGATTGCCGTAAGGCGTTGAGCACTTGGCCCGGGGCGGGCGCACCATCTACCTGTTCCCTGATGATTTTCCTTTGATTGCCGTAAGGCGTTGAGCACCGGAGATGGAGAGCCGCCTGGTGGCGCGGATTGAGGAATGATTTTCCTTTGATTGCCGTAAGGCGTTGAGCACCAGTTTATCTTGGGACGGGTGTTCGAGTCCCAGTCGATGATTTTCCTTTGATTGCCGTAAGGCGTTGAGCACTCTATTGTCATCTAGTGCATGATGTGGTACTCGCTGATGATTTTCCTTTGATTGCCGTAAGGCGTTGAGCACGTGGCTAAGTTTGTGGT
>NZ_JANSJI010000138.1:59309-67894 GCF_047462475.1 Synechococcus sp. H55.11 | reverse complement strand
ACCTGCGCGACAGCGTTGCGGAACAATAACGACGTAGAGAAACGTTTCATTGCTATTTGACAATGACTGCAACCTCGGAGATCTCGCCTGCAAGTAGAAAAAAAGACCCTGGCCAGGGGCCAGGGTTGCTAGGCCAGCTCAGCGCTAGACTCAACTAGCAAGGGGCTTGTTCAGGCAAAGAATAGCTCTCCTGCCCTACTGCCCTAGGGATTGTAACCAGCCGATCAGGGTAGAGCCGGACAGAGATTCAAACAGGATCAGGGCAACAAAGCCGATCATCGCCAAACGCCCGTTCAGTCGCTCTGCATACTCGGTAAAGCCCACCCGCGGAGTGGTGTCCACATACATTTCCGGCTCGATAGCATAATTGTTTAGGCGGCCGCCTTCTTCAACAACGACGGAGCGATATCGGCTCATAGGGTTCTCCTTGTTTCTTCCTTACCTAGTTTAGCTCGTTTTGCATAGGATTGTAAAGTTTTGTTTACGACTTTGTGGATGCCCGGCACCCTGAGCTTCCCGACAAAGGCCGACTAGGCGAGGAACAACTTGTAGGCGGGGTTGTGGCTCTCGTCCCAGTAGCGATAGCTCAACGTATCCAGAAAACGCTGCCACTCGGGCATTTCGCAGGTGGGCACCTGCATGCCGATGAGAACGCGACCGTAGTCGGCGCCGTTGTTGCGGTAGTGAAACAGGCTGATGTTCCAATTGGGGCTCATGCAAGACAAGAACTTCAGCAAAGCTCCGGGCCGTTCGGGGAACTCGAAGCGGTAGAGCAGCTCATTTTCCGCCAGCAGAGAGCGCCCGCCCACCATGTGGCGCAGGTGCAACTTGGCCAGCTCATCGTCGGTGAGATCCAAGGTCTTGAAGCCGGCCCGCTCCAGATCCAGAGCCACCGCTTGGGCATCGGCCCGATCCCGCACCTGCAGCCCGACAAAGATATGGGCTTCTTGCTCGTCGGCGATGCGGTAGTTAAACTCGGTGAGGTTGCGCTGGCCAATGTGGGCACAGAACCGGCGCAGGCTGCCGCGTCGTTCCGGAATGGTGACGGCAAAAATGGCTTCCCGCTGTTCGCCGATTTCGGCCCGTTCGGCCACAAAGCGCAGGCGGTCGAAGTTCATGTTCGCCCCACAAGCGACCGCCAGCAAAGTCTGTCCTTGGATGCCGGTGCGGCTCACATAGGCTTTGAGGCCGGCAATGGCCAGAGCTCCGGCAGGCTCCAAAATGGAGCGGGTATCTTCAAAGACATCCTTGATGGCGGCACAGGTGTCGTCGGTAGTCACCAGGAGGATCTCGTCCACGTACTGCTGACAGAGGCGGAAGGTCTCTTCCCCCACTTCCCGCACTGCCACTCCATCGGCAAACAGACCTACTTGGGATAGGCGCACCCGCCGGCCTGCCTGGAGAGACCGGTACATGGCATCGGAGTCCACCGGTTCTACACCGATGATCTTGATTTCGGGGCGCAAGCGCTTAACGTAGGCGGCAATGCCCGCGATCAGGCCGCCCCCGCCAACAGCGACGAAGATGGCGTGGATGGGCTGTTGGTACTGGCGCAGGATTTCCATGCCGATGGTACCCTGGCCGGCGATCACCAGGGGATCGTCGAATGGATGGATGAAGGTCAAACCTTTCTCGGCTTCCAGTTGCCGCGCGTGAGCGTAGGCATCGTCAAAGGTATCTCCGTACAAGACCACTTCTGCGCCCCGCGCCCGCACGGCATCCACCTTCACTTGAGGGGTGGTGACGGGCATGACGATGATGGCCCGAGTGCCCAGCCGCTGTGCTGCCAGGGCCACTCCTTGGGCGTGGTTGCCTGCGGAGGCCGCGATCACCCCTTGCGCCAGTTGCTCCGGGGGCAAGTGGGCCATCTTGTTGTAAGCCCCGCGCAGCTTGAAGGAGAAAACCGGCTGCATGTCTTCCCGTTTCAGCCAGACCGGGTTGTTCAGGCGGCGGGAGAGGTTAAAAGCCGGCTCCAGGGGGGTTTCTTGGGCCACGTCGTAAACGCGAGCTGTAAGGATCTGAACGAGATAATCACAATCCATCGGGATGTATCGATAGGGTCGAAAACGGTCGCTCCCGGCGGGCTAAGAGCTATTATCCCAGGGATCTATCCCTTCTCCAGCAAGGGGGGCTTGGGCATAATAACAAAGGCCATGGGAGAAGAAGCGATGTCGGCGCAGGAAAAGTTGAAGGCGCTGTTGGAGAGCCAGCCGGTGGCCTGCTTGGGGGTGCTGGAGCAGGGATCCCCGGCAGTGTCGCTGGTGCCCTTTGTGGTGCAACGGGATCCCTTGCGTTTTGCCATTGTCATTAGCGATCTTTCTTCCCACACCCAGGCTTTGCGGGCGGATCCCCGCGCCAGCTTGCTCATCCACGAGCCGCCCACGCCGGTGGATCCCCGCAGCAACCACGCTTTGCCGCGGGTGATGGTGAGCGGAGAAGCCCGGTTCCTCAGCCGCGCGGAGGCCCAAGCCTGGGGGTTTGAGGCCCTTTATCGTGCCAAGTACGAGATTGCCGAGATGATCCTGGGCCTGGCGGATTTTCACTTCTGCCAGATCACCCCCACCGGCGGCAGCTTCATTCAGGGGTTTGGCCAAGCCTTCCGGCTGAGCGGCCCCAACCTGGATCAACTGGAGCATCTCGGCCGCACCTAGGCGCAAGAACATGGCCTTCCGACCGGCAACCGACGACAGGGAGGGCGGATAAACCGTTGCCGCGCCAGCTTCCAGGTCGCGCTGCTATTTGCAAGTGACCGAAGACATGGGTCGGCAGGGATTCGAACCCTGGGCCAATCGGTTAAAAGCCGAGTGCTCTACCGCTGAGCTACCGACCCAAGTTTGCAGCTTTGTCATACTAGCAAAACTTCTGTCACACTAGCAAAGGTTCTGGCCGTATCCCTAAAAATCTTGCTATGCTGAACTTAGACCAACCCTGGGGCTGTAACGGTTTCGACGGGGTGGCGAACATGGGTTCATGATACAGGTCGGGATTGAGCTTATCCCGTTATCACCAGGCTCAAACCAGTACGTGCGAACAACGTCGTACCCTTTGCTCGTAAAGCAGCTGCTCTGGCTGCCTAAGGCTCAGTAACCGAAAACTGACTCTGAGCTCGAGGATCTGCTCACGACCCCGTTAAGTGGGCGGATCACAACCCCAACGGGTGCAGCTCTCTGCTCTGGCTCCGTCGAGGGAGAGACCAAGATTAGGCGGAGAAATCCCATCGCCGGGATCCAAACGGCGATCCCCGCCTCGAGGGTCAAAGAGGCTAAGCCTGTGAATGAGTGATCCCTTAGTACCCATCTCGGACACGGGTTCGACTCCCGTCAGCTCCATCCTCAGGTGCCCTAGGCCCAGAAGGTTGCTGGAGGACTTTTGGGCGTCCATGAAAGTCCGGCAAGATCCAATGCCATGCCAAGGTGGGGCCTGGCGCTCACCGCAGCTAATGGGAATGGCTGGTGCTGCAGCAGCTTTTGGTTTTCGGCGGCGGAGGGGGCACATCCAAAGCCGGATTGCACTCAAAGAAGCCCAACGGCTTGAGCAGAAAGCCAATGTAGCTAACCGGCATCACCGGCCAGTCTTCGGTGCGGGGGAAGTGGTTGCAGCCAAAGCTGTACCAGAGCACTAGGCGGGTATTTTCTAGGGATCGGTTGGCTTGTGTCCATTTCACCAGCCCTTCCCCACCGGGGTGTTGGTTGGGGTAGTCCCCCGCCGGGAACTTCTCGCCAGGATGATAGGGCGTGGCCCAGAGGTGGTGGGCCAAATACCCTGCCCGTCGATACAGCCAGGAGTCGGGGTGGGCCAGGAACCGGACATTCTCTCCTGGGAGCAACTTGTAGGCCACCGGCTGCCCCAGGCGGTTGTGGCGGTTGGGGTTGACAATCTTCCAGTAGCGCCCCCGCAAGGGATCCACCGTTTGCTTGGCTTCCTGCTCAGTGCTCAACAAGGTGGAGCGGGCGCGGAAGGCGTTGCCGTAGGGGTTATCCGGCCCCAAGGGCAGCGGCTCGGCATGGACTTCGTAGAGGGAGTTGCCCGGCCCATCCACCGCCATGTCCAGGCGCACGGTAAAAAAGTGCTGGTGGTTGAGGCCAGACAATTGGGGCGCTACCAAGACGCCAAACTCCGGTTCCTCCCCCGGCAGGGTGGCGCAGGTGTTGATGATGCCGGTGAGCTTGGCCTCGAACTCCAGCGTGCCGTCCTGGTAGAAGTACCAGAAAAAGCCGTAGTCGTAGTTGCCGATGGTGGTAAAGAAAGAGAGCACCAGCCGCCGCGAGCGCCGCACCTGAGCTCGCTCCGTGCGCCAGTCGGTGTGCTTCCAGAGCACGCCAAAGTCCTCCTCGTGCATGCAGATGGCGTTTTTGAGGAGCATGGGCTCACCGCTGTTGCTGGGCAGCCAGGCATCGAAGTAGTAGATCTCCCCCAGGCAGTCGCAGCCCAGGCGCAGGGAATTGGCCTGCATGCCGATGCCGTATTCCCCCACGTCAAAGGCGTTCTTGCGACAGTGGGGATCCCGTGGATCCCCGTAGGGCACCACCATCTCGGCTACCGAAGCCCGATAGAGGATGGGGCGAAGGCGGCCCTGATCCTCATAGCTCACCTGATGCAGCACCAGCCCCTCGCGGGGGTTAAAGCTGATGCGCAGATCCCACTTCTGCCAGCGGATGTGGTGGCCTTCTACTTGGAAGCTCACCCCTTGGGGCTGAGTAATTTCCAAAGGCTTCAAATCTCGGCGAAACTCTTTGAAGAAGATCTCGTCAAAATTGCCATCTTCCGGGGGCAGAGGCCAGGGGCCGCGATCCTCCACCTTGATCACCTGCATTTGGTTGAGGTCAATCCAGGGGTAGAGGCCTTCGAGGGGACGGGCATAGCCATTGTCGTAAGGGGAAGTGCGCAGGAAACACAGACCCCGCACCAGCCGCCGCCCCTTTTCTTCCGGGATCCCAAAGTAGCCCACCGTCCAGTAGTCCACCATCACCCGCTCCACATCGGCAATGCCCCGCCGCTGCAGGGCGGCCAGAAATTGGGGATCCTCCTTGAGCAAGCGGTCACAGGCGTAGACCTCATCGTCCAAAAGGGGCGGCTGCACGCCGGGGACGAGCTGCCAAGAGCACACCTGCTGCCGAGAGAGGGAGACCACCGCCTCGTAGGTGCTGCCCTCGGTGGGATCCAACAGCACCACAAACGCCTGCCGATCCCAGGGTTGGCCCGGTTGCCAAGCTTCCATCCAGGGCCGCTCCGGCTCCTGCAGTTGGATGGTGACAAAGCGGCAGCGGGAAGCAAGAGGGCGCTCCTGACGCAGGATTTTGACCACTTGCCGGATTTCTTCGCCATTTAGGGGATCCAGGGGGTGGCTTGGCCATTCGGGCCGGACAGCCGCGGTTGTGGCAGAAAGCGATCGCTCCTGCTCCTGCAGAGCAGGCTGAGGACTGCGAGGAAGTTCACAAATCACAGAAATAACCTTGAATTCTACAGAAAATGAATTGGCTGGGTGACGATCCGTTGAAAAATGCCGCAGGGATCCCCTTGCCTGCCACCCCAGGCGCTCTAAGCTAGCCATCAGCCCGTACAGGACAACCTGGCCGTTGCCACAGGCAACTTTGGCGACCTTGGCCGGCAAGAGGATAGGCTCAAAGAATCCGTTCTTGGGGACAACCTCACCTTCGCCAGCTAGCCCAACCTGAGGTTATCCCCATCCGTTGGGTTGTCTCTGCCCGCTAACCAAAGGAAGAGGGCAGCGGCACCTTGAGCAGCCGCGTTACCGCAAACCGAAAAATATCGAACAATCGCCAGAAACTAACTATAGGCTTCCGAGGGAAAAGATCCCCGCTCAAAATCAGCAGCAATTTTTTTAGGCCAAACGTGGCATAGGGCAGCATAAAAAAGAATCAACGCTTCACGCAGGCTGAGGGCGCAGCCGCAAGGAAGGAGCTTGATGCAGCACTGCTCTCTTCTCAACGCGAACTCATTTCGGCTTGCCCTAACCCCACCTGCTAGGGGGATCCCCAGTGTTGGGATCCAAGGCGCAACTGCCCATTACTATAGCAGAGGCTCCCCCCTCGGCCACAAGCTGCGGGCAAGAGTCGGCTCTCCGGATCTAGCGTGAAGTAAAGATCTTGTATTGGCTAACACATCTTTGAGCAGAGTACTGAAATCATGCTTAAAGCTAAGGATTTCTGGCAAGAGGATCTCTCAGATCTGTATGAGGATCGTCCACAATGAGGTAGCGCTGGTGGAACAACCAACCGTTTTGGTGGGGGAGATGGCTTCAGCTCAACACCGCCTGGTGCCGGTGCGGCCAGAAGACGGCGGCTTTTATCCAGAGCATCTCTCCTTGGCTCTGGAGGCCACCCAACTGGGCTACTGGCAACTGGATCTGCGCAGCGGGGAGCTGAGCAGTTCCCCTCAGTGCAAGGCCAAGTACGGACGGGATCCCGGCGAGGAGTTCACTCTGGAGATGTTTTTCGAGAGCGTTCACCCCGAAGATCGCCAAAGGGTGAAGGAAGCTTTCCAGTTGGCGGGGCCTAGAGCATTGGAGGGGGATCCCAACTTGGCAGTCGAGTACCGTGCCCATCTCGCAGACGGGCAGGTGCGCTGGCACCTCTCTCAGGGGATTGTGCTCCTGGGGCCGGAAGGGGATCCCAGCCATGTTGTCGGGGTAACCCTGGACATCACCAAGCGCAAGCAGGCCGAGCTAAAGCTGCAGCAACAGGTGCAGCGGGAAAAACTGTTTAACCGGCTCATTCAAGCCATCAGCACCTCTTTGGATCTACCCGCCCTCTTTGAGGTAGCGGTGCAGGAAGTAGGCCAGGTTTTGCAGGCAGCGCGGGTTACCCTTTACCAATATCTGCCTACCGAGAAGGTGTGGGTGGGCATTACCGGCTATGTTCGCTCCCCCGATGTGCCCAGTACTCTCCAAATGCGCATACCGGATGATCCGCAGATCCCAACCATTCAGCAGTTGCAGCAGCTGCAAGTTTTTCACGTGGCGGATCCCCAGCAAGTTTCCGATCCCTTTGCATTGCAGGAAAGGCAAGACCACCAGCTTGGCCCCTGGCTTACCATCCCGGTGGCCTGTCAAGGGAAACTTTGGGGCGCTCTAGCCCTGAGACGCCTGATCTCTGAACCCGATTGGCAAGAGGAAGAGATCGAGTTGGCCAGGGCAATTGGCAATCACCTGGCAGTCGCCATTCGACAGGCGGAACTTTACCAAAGGCTGCAGCAAGCCAACGTCGAACTGGATTACCAAGTGCGGGTGCGCAACGGCCAACTGCAGCAAGCCTACGAAGACGAGGCCCTGCTGCAACTGATCACGGAAGAAATTCGCTCCAGCCTAGACGAGCACAAGATTTTGGAAACCGTGGCGCAAGAACTGGCCCTCAGACTGGGTCTTTCCGGCTGCATGATTGCCCTCCATGACCCAGAACGACAGGTTAGCGTTTTGGCCTTGGATTATCGACCTGGAGAAGGGATCCGCCGTTTTCCCCTGGAGATCCCCTTTGCCGATTTTGCCGAGGTGCTCCAGCAGCTTCAGGGTGGGCAGTTCTGCTATTTCAGCAACCTTGGCCACCCCTGCTGGCCCAGCTACGACCGCCACACGCTGCTGGTACTTCCCATTTGCGATGCTCAGGAAGGCGAATCTCTCCTGCTGGGAAATATTTGCGGCTCGCGTCCGCCGGGGCAGGTGTTTGGCGAGCGGGAACAGCGCTTGATGCGGCGGGTGGCCAGCCAGTGTGCGATTGCCATTCGCCAGGCCCGGCTTTTCCAAACCGTGCAGCAGCAGGTGCAGCAGTTGCAGGAGCTCAACCACCTCAAGGATGAGTTTCTGCACATGGTCTCCCACGAGATGCGCACGCCTCTAACCAACATGAAGCTGGCAATTGCTTTTCTCTCCAAGGCCAACCTGACGGAGCGGGAGCAGCGCTACTTGCAGATTTTGGAGATGGAGACCAACCGCGAGCTGGACTTGATCAACGAGCTGTTGGAATTGCAAGCTATTGAAGCCGGAAATAGGGATCTCAATCTAACCTGGTTATCTCCTCAGGAGTGGATCCCCAATCTTTCCGAGCCCTTCCGGCTGCGAGCTGCCCAGCAGAACCAACAGTTTCAGTTGGAATGGGATCCCGACCTTTTGCCCCTCTGCACGGATGAGAGCCTGCTGTCGCGGGTGGTGGGCGAACTTTTGAACAACGCCTGCAAGTACACGCCGGCTGGGGAAAGCATCTGTTTGCGCTTTAGCCAGACCCATCAACAGAACCGTCCCGGCTGGCTGATCGAGGTGCGCAATACGGGAGTGGAAATTCCTCCAGAGGCGCTGCCCCATGTGTTTGAAAAGTTCTACCGCATCCCACAGTTGGATCGCCGCAAGGCCGGAGGGACAGGCCTAGGCCTGCCGCTAGCCAAAAAGGCTATGGAGATGTTAAAGGGATCCCTGACGGTGGAAAGCCGTTCCCGGCAGGTGATTTTCCAGGTGTGGTGCCCCCATCAGGGCAGCTTGTCGGCAACTCAAAACAGAGCCTAGCGCCTTGCGCAGGACTCGAACCTGCAACCATCGACTTAGAAGGTCGGTGCTCTATCCATTGAGCTAGCAAGGC